>JALYSE010000059.1 GCA_030854955.1 Fibrobacterota bacterium
CCCCCATCTGGGCCTGAACGATGAAGCCGCCCTTGAGGATCAGCTCCGGTTTTACGCCGAAGAAGGCGGGTTTCCAGAGGACCAGATCGGCTAGCTTGCCGATTTCGACGCTTCCAATCTCCTCGGCCATGCCGTGTGCCACCGCGGGGTTGATGGTGTACTTGGCGATGTACCGCCGGGCGCGGAAATTGTCCGCCCGTAGGCCCGATTCCTCGGGAAGCGGGCCACGCTGCACCTTCATCTTGTGGGCCGTCTGCCAAGTGCGCATGATGACCTCTCCCACGCGTCCCATGGCCTGGGAGTCTGAGGACATCATGGAGATGGCACCCAGATCGTGGAGGATGTCCTCGGCGGCGATGGTCTCCCCGCGGATGCGGCTTTCGGCGAAGGCCACGTCCTCGGGGATGTTCTTGTCCAGGTGATGGCAGACCATGAGCATGTCCAGATGCTCGGCCAGGGTATTGACGGTGAAGGGCCGGGTGGGATTGGTCGAAGAGGGCAATACGTTGGGAAGCCCGCACACCTTGATGATGTCCGGCGCGTGACCGCCGCCGGCGCCTTCGGTATGGAAGCTGTGGATGACGCGGCCCTTGAAGGCGGCGATGGTCGCTTCCACGAAACCGGATTCGTTCAGCGTGTCCGTGTGGATGGCCACCTGGATGTCATGCTCATCCGCGATGGACAGGCAGGCGTCGATGGCGGCCGGGGTGGTGCCCCAATCCTCGTGGAGCTTGAGCCCGATGGCGCCGCCTTCGATCTGTTCCGTGAGGCCGCCGGGAAGGGAGGAGTTTCCCTTGCCCAGGAACCCGAAGTTCAAGGGATAGGCATCGGTGGCGCGCAACATCATTTCCAGATGGGTGGCTCCTGGAGTACATGTGGTGGCGCAGGTGCCCGTGGCGGGACCGGTGCCTCCCCCCAGCATGGTGGTAATCCCCGAGGCGAGCGCTTCTCCGATCTGCTGGGGGCAAATGAAATGGATATGCGAGTCGATACCCCCTGCGGTTAGGATCATGCCTTCCCCCGCGATGACCTCGGTGGTGGGCCCCACGATCATGTCCTGGTCCACCCCGGGCATGATGTGCGGGTTCCCGGCCTTGCCGATGCCACGGATGCGGCCGCCCTTGACGCCGATATCGGCCTTGTAGACGCCGGTATAATCGAGCACCAGGGCGTTGGTGATGAGCAGATCCAGGGCCATGGCCTGGGTTGCGCCGGAAGACTGGCCTTGGCCGTCGCGCAGCACCTTTCCGCCTCCGAACTTGCACTCCTCCCCGTAGACGGTGAAATCCTTCTCCACCTCGATGATCAAGGCGGTATCGCCCAGGCGCACCCGGTCGCCGGTGGTCGGCCCGTACATGTCCGCGTAGGCGCGGCGGTCAATCTTGAGGCTCATGGTTCTCCTTTCGAGGCGAATCCCGCGTTGCGCGCCCGGGTCAGGGCCGCTTCCCGGTTAGTGCCGTCCAGCGTTCCGGAAACCAGGGCGTTACCCCCGTAAACGATGCGCTCGCCGGCCAAGGGCACCAGGCGCACGGTCTTGGTCTCCCCCGGCTCGAAACGCACGGCCGTGCCGCTGGGAATGTCCAGGCGCATGTCCGCGGCCTTGGCCCGATCGAACTCCAAGCAGGCGTTGGTTTCGATGAAAGGGTAATGGGAACCCACCTGGATGGGACGATCCCCCAGGTTGGTGATCTCCATTTCCATGGCCGTCCGGTCCGCGTTGAGCAGGATCGGTTCGCTGCGGAGGATGAATTCCCCGGGAGACGCCGCGGAATCGGAAAGGGTGGGGTTGGCCAGAGCGGCCGCATTCTTGTTCGGCGGCGTGACGCCGTCCAGGCCCGAGCCGTACAAGGCCCATTGGCCTCGGTCCGAGCAGATGGGATAATGCACGGTCACCAACTTGACGCCGTCGGGAAAGGTTCCTTCCACCTGCACCTCGTCCACCATTTCGGCCACCGAGGGCAGCACCTGGCTGCGCCCCAGGATGCTCTTGCCCTTGTCCATCAGCACCGCGACACTTTCGCCTTCGCGGATGAATTCAAGCAGTTGCGACGCGATGAGGGCCACCGCTTCCGGGTAGTTCAGGCGGATGCCCCGCCATAGGCGCTTCTGCGCCAGGAATCCGGCGCCGTGAAGCATGAGTTTTTCGATTTCCTTCGGCGAGAGCCGCATTCACCACCTCCTGTGCCAAGGGTTGAAGCCCAACCAGGCCGCGTCCGCCAAGGCCGCGAAAATCATATCGTGCAACGGCTGCAAATCGCGCCGGCCTCCGCCCATCGCGCGGATCACGAAACCTTCCCCGTCCCGCTTCGCGGTGCCGACCCAGATGGCCGACGCGCCGGAAGTGGCGCCACCCGCATCCGAAGCGGTTCGAGTCGAAACCGAAGCGGTTCGAGTCGAAACCGAAGCGGTTCGAATATTCTGTCCCGCCTTGTTCAGGCCTAGGATTCTTTCTTCGAGTGATTCCGCGAGCCGGAGCGCGCGGGGACCCACCAGGTAGACGCTCAGGAAGGATTGGAAATCCCCGAAGTGCCCGCAACGGAACGGATCCTGAGATCCAGGCTCGGTTGCGAAACGCTCGGAGATCAAAGGCGCCCCGCCCGGGCGAGTTACCCTGATCTCGCTCCGCACGATTTCGTAGGCGAACACCTCTCCCCTGGCGGCGCGGCCGGGCTGAAGCCAATCGAAGAGGACCAGATCCGCTTCGGGATGGACCTCCCAGGATTGCGCCTGCCGGTACCGGCTGTCCGCGAAGGGCACCACCGGATCCGGACCCACCACGACCATCGCATTTGCATGAAGCGTGCCAATCGTTTCCTGGGAACAACCGCCTTTTCCCTGGCCTTTATAGACCTTGGTGCTCGATTGGGTTCCCAGGTACAAACGGGAACCGGGAAGGCAATCGACCTTCATGCGGACGGAATCTCCGTCGACCAGACCGCCCCCATAATTGGAGATATAGACCTGGCAGCATCCTTCCTGGGCGCGCGGGTTGATCCATTTGATAGGGGGATAGCCCAGGCATCGGGTCAACCTGGAGGTCTCTCCGTCCCTGGCGACCTCGATCGCATTCCATTCAAGTATGGGCTGTATCATGTTCTATGGGAGATGCAAAGCAATTTTCCGTCCATCTTGATCTTGGACATTTCATTGACATTTGACAGCGTTGTTAGAAAATGTCCATGCATTGGCTCTTTTTTGTCATCAATTGGCTGAACCTAAATCCCAAATCGTCTTATTGCAACCTCAATGCCGTGATCTCCGGTGGCACTCGAATTGCTTTCCCCACGAGAGTCCATTCAGTTGAACCTCGGACAGGAGAACCTACCATGAATCATTCGAAGATCTTCAAAGTCACCAAGCAGGGCTTAGGCGCTTTGGCCATGGGCCTCGCCGCCTACAGCTACGCTCCCGCGGCGGAAACGCCGGTCAAGGCGCAGGAAATCGTCAAAGTCGGCATCCTGCATTCCTTGAGTGGCACGATGGCCATTTCGGAAGTGTCCTTGAAGGACGTCGTAACCATGGCGGTAGAGGAAATCAATGCCAAGGGCGGCGTGCTCGGCAAGAAAATTGAAACCGTGGTTGTCGACCCGGCTTCGGATTGGGATCTCTTCGCGGAAAAAGCCAAACAGTTGGTCGGCGTCGACAAGGTCGCCGTGACCTTCGGCTGCTGGACCTCCGTTTCCCGCAAATCCGTGCTTCCCGTCTATGAAGGCGCGGACGCCCTGTTGTTCTACCCCGTCCAGTACGAAGGTGAAGAATGCTCCAAGAGCGTGTTCTACACCGGCGCCACCCCCAACCAGCAGTTGATTCCTTCCGCGGAATACCTGATGAGCAAGGAAGGCGGCGAATATAAGAAGTTCTACTTGTTGGGCACGGACTACGTGTTCCCGCGCACCGCCAACAAGATCCTGCGCGCCTTCCTCTTGGCCAAGGGCGTGCCCGCCGCCAACATCGAGGAAGAGTACACCCCCTTCCATCACCAGGACTACCAGACCATCGTCGGCAAAATCAAGAAGTTCGCCGCCGGCGGTAAGGCTGCGGTCCTCTCCACCATCAACGGCGATTCGAATGTTCCTTTCTACAAGGAATTCGCGAACCAGGGCCTGACCTCCGCCATGTGCCCCATCATGGCTTACTCCGTCGCCGAAGACGAACTGCGCGCCATGGATACCAAGTACCTGGTCGGCCATCTTGCCGCCTGGAACTACTACCAGTCGGTCAAGGTCCCCTCCAACCAGAACTTCGTCAAGGCTTTCAAAGCCTTCGCCAAGAAGAACAACCTGCCCGGCGGCGACAAGCGCGTGACCGATGACCCAATGGAAGCCGCTTACATCAGCGTCAACATCTGGGCCCTCGCGGCCGCCAAGGCCGGCTCTTTCGAAGTGGACAAGGTCCGCAAAGCGGCCTACGGCGTAAGCTTCCAGGCCCCGGGCGGCATGGTCAAGATGGACGAGCGCAATCACCATCTTCACAAGCCGGTGCTCATCGGCGAAATCAAAAAGGACGGCCAGTTCAAGGTGGTGTGGAAGTCCAAGGGCCTTGTAGCTCCGGAACCCTGGTCCATCTACACCAGCCCGGACAAGGGTTGCGATCACGTGGATCACACCGGAACCTATACCAAGAAATAGGCCTTGCGCGCTCTCTAGGGAGCGCACCTCTGCTCTCAATTGATAGTTGCACAAACCGCAGCCCTCCATTCCTGGAATACGGGGATGGAGGGGACGCAAGGAAACCGAATGCTTCGCTTATCCATCCTCCCCTTGATCGGGGCGGCCATCATGACGCTCTCCCCGCTCCACGCCTTGACCGCGCCATCCATCCCGGCATTGCTTGATACTCTTCTTAAGAACCCAGACAACAGCACCGAAACCATCAAGGCCTTGCTGGCCACGGGCGACGAGTCGTTGCAGGGGTTTTTCCAGAACCTGTTCAATGGCAACCTCTACGAATATGCCGGTCCCGAAGCGGGCGAGTCGTCGGCGGAAGGAACCGCCGCGACCATGCTGGTGATCGGCGGCTCCGAAATCGAACGGGACAATGAAACCTGGGTCCCGTTGCTTCAGGTTTATCCCATGACCCCTCTGAAATCCAAGTCCGGAGAACAGGCCTATGCCAAGCTGGTGGACTTGGTCGAAATGGACACCGATCGCGAAGTGCGAATCCTGATCCAGCCCGTGCTGACGGCCATGGATCTGAAAAGCCCTGAACTTGTGAAGCGCAAAGCGGCCGTGTTGGGCCTGGGCGAATCCGGCGATGCCGCGCAAATCCCTTTGCTTAAAACAACTCGCGCAACCGAATCGGACAAAGGAGTACTCAACCTCATCGAAGAGGCAGTGGCCCGCATCGAACTGAAATCGGAAGACCCGGCGGTGCGTTCCGCCGCCGCCCTGACGCTCGGTGAAATCAATTCCGTGAACGTTTTGCCCGAGCTCAAAGCCATGGCCGCGCCGGATTCCCCGGAAAAGGACGCGACGGTACGCAAGTCCCTGGACAAAGCCATCGGGGAAATCGAATCCTTCCAGAGCTTTACCGGGGCTGTGCAAAACGTGTTCACGGGCCTCAGCCTCGGCTCCATTCTCATCCTCATGGCCCTGGGTCTCGCCATCATCTTCGGCTTGATGGGCGTGATCAACATGGCCCACGGCGAATTCATGATGATTGGCGCCTACGCCACCTTCCTTATCCAGGGCATGTTCCAGAAATACCTTCCCGCCGCCTATTTCGATTGGTTCCTCCCCTTATCCCTGCCGCTTTCCTTTCTGGCCGCAGGAGGCATCGGCATCCTGGTGGAAATGACCATCATCAAGCGCCTGTACGGCCGCCCCCTGGAAACCCTTTTGGCCACTTGGGGCCTGAGTCTCCTGCTCATTCAAAGCGCGCGCAGCCTGTTCGGAGATCTCACCGCAGTTTCCTCGCCGGCTATCCTCTCCCAGGGGTGGGAAATCTTTCCACAGGTGGTGCTGCCCTACAATCGCATTTTCATCATCTTCCTCACCGCCCTGATCGTGGGAGCCGTGAGCTGGGCATTCTACAAGACCAGCTTGGGGACCAAGATCCGCGCCGTGACCCAGAACCGCGCCATGAGCTCCTGCCTCGGAATCGCCACCCGCCGGGTGGACGCGCTCACCTTCGGCCTCGGCACCGGCATTGCCGGCGTGGCGGGCTGCGCCCTCACCCAGGTGGGAAACGTAGATCCGGGAATGGGCCAGAATTACATCGTGGATTCCTTCATGGTGGTCGTGACCGGCGGCGTGGGCAAGCTCGCGGGAACCGTAATCTCCGGCATGGGCATCGGCACCCTCAACAAATTCCTGGAGCCCTTTCTGCAAAGCGTGTACGCCAAGGTGGTCCTGCTCGGATTGGTGATCTTTTTCCTGCAGAACAGGCCTTCCGGCCTGTTCCCGGCGAAAGGCAGAAATGAAGATACCTAAGAACTTTCTGCGCAAGGAAAGGACGGCCCTTCTCCTGTCCGCCTTCGCCATCGCGGGACTTCCCCTGCTGAACGCATTCGGGGTGGTTTCCGACCTCTATCTCAACCTCATGGGCCGATATCTCTGTTTCGCCCTGGCCGCGCTCGGCATCGACATCATCTGGGGTTATACCGGCATCCTGTCCCTTTGCCAAGCCATTTTCTTCTGTCTAGGCGGTTACTGCATCGGCATGCACATGCTGCTCAAGACCGGCACCCAAAGCGTCTATGGAAGCGCCCTTCCGGATTTCATGGTGTGGAACCAGGTCAAGGAACTGCCCTGGTTCTGGGAGCCCTTCCGGCATTTCCCCGTGGCCTTGGCGCTGGCCGTGGCCGTGCCCGTGCTCTTTGCCTTCGTCTTCGGTTTCTTCGCATTCCGAAGCCGCATCAAAGGCGTCTACTTCTCCATCATCACCCAGGCCCTGGCCCTGGCGATGTGGCTCATCTTCCTCCGCAATGAAACCATGCTCGGAGGCACCAACGGCCTCACCGACTTCAAGACCCTGCTGGGCTTCAACCTCGCCGATCCCGCCGCCAAGCGCTGGCTCTACCTGGCCACGGCCATCACCCTGGTAAGCGCCTATTTCGCGTCCCGCTTCCTGGTTAAGTCCAAGGCCGGCAAGGTCCTGGTCGCCATCCGGGACAGCGAGCATCGCCTGCGCTTCACGGGCTTCCCCGTCACGCGCTATAAGCTTTTCGCTTTTTGCGCCGCCGCCTTACTGGCCGCGGTCGGAGGCATCCTCTACGTGCCCCAGACCGGCATCATCACTCCGGGCCGCATGGATGTGAAGGCCTCGCTGGAAATGGTCGTATGGGTCGCCGTGGGCGGCCGGGGCACCCTGGGCGGCCCCATCCTGGGCGCTATCGGCGTCAGCCTTGCCTACAGCTATCTTACCAGCAAGTTCCCGGGCACCTGGTTGTATTTCCTGGGCATTCTCTTTATCGTCGTGGTGCTGTTCCTGCCGCAAGGGTTCGCGGGAGCCCTGGGCAAACTGAAGCTGCGCAAATCCGGCAAGTCCCTCTCGGGCAGTTCCGGCAGTTCCGGCAGTTCCGGCAGTTCCGGACCAGCACGGACCGAAGCGGCCATCGATTCCGATCCGGCCAACGCGGGCGAGCGCGCCCCTGTCCTCGCCGAACTCACATCCGCGAAGGTGGCAGGATGAATAAATGCATTTTGGCGGTCGAAGATCTGATGGTGTCCTTCGACGGCTTCAAAGCCCTGGACATCACTTATTTCGAGCTGGAGGAAAAGGAACTGCGCGTGGTCATCGGCCCCAACGGCGCAGGCAAAACCACCTTCATGGACGTGCTCTGCGGCAAGACCAAACCGCATACCGGCAGCGCCTTCATGGACGATAAGGATCTCACCAAGCTGAACGAGCAGGAGATCGTGGAACTGGGCGTGGGCCGCAAGTTTCAGACGCCTTCAGTGTTCGGAAGTCTTTCCGTCTTCGACAACCTGCTGTTGGCCTTTAAAACGGATCGTAAAGTCTGGCGCTCGCTTTTCTACCGACTTTCGCCCCTGGCCAAGGCCCGCATCGAAGAAGTGGCGGAAACCGTGGGCCTCAAGGATTGCCTGGCCATGGAAGCGGCCTACCTGTCCCACGGACAGAAACAATGGCTGGAAATCGGCATGCTCATCCTGCAGGACCCCAAGCTTCTGCTCATCGACGAGCCCGCGGCGGGAATGACCGACGAGGAGACGGCGAAGACCGGCAGGCTTCTGCTCGATCTCGCCAACCATCATTCCATCATCGTCATCGAACATGACATGGATTTCGTAAAGCAATTGGCCCGCAAGGTGACGGTGCTTTGCGAAGGCAAGATCCTGACGGAAGGCCCCATCGAAAAGGTGCAACAGGATCCCCAAGTCATCGAACGCTATCTGGGCCGCTCCCACGGCACGCGGGCGGAGAAAGCAGAAAAGGTGGAGAAGGTGGAGAAGGTAGGAAAACATGGCTGATACCCTCTTGCGCATTAAGGGCCTGGACGTCAATTACGCCGAAAGCCAGGTGCTCCGCGACGTGAATCTAGAGCTCAACCCGGGCACCATCACCGCTCTCATGGGCCGCAACGGCGTGGGCAAGACCACCCTGTTGAAGGCCATCATGGGACTCCTGCCCGCACGCAGGGGTGAAGTCGCCTTCTCGGGCAAGGTTCTCAACGGCCTACCCCCGGAGAAACGCGCCCGTTCCGGTATCGCCTATGTTCCCCAGGGCCGCGAAATATTCCCTAAGCTTACCATCGAGGAAAACCTGATGCTCGGCATGGAAGCCCGGCCGGACAAACTGAGAAAGCTGCCGGAAGAAGAAGTCTTTGGATTGTTCCCGTTCCTGGCCGGTATGCGCAAGCGTCTGGGCGGCAACCTTTCCGGCGGACAGCAGCAACAGCTCGCCATCGCCCGCGCCCTCCTCGGCAAACCCAGGGTGCTCCTCTTGGACGAACCCACCGAAGGCATCCAGCCCTCGATCATTGACGATATAGAGAAGGTTCTTTTCGGGCTTAAGGCCAAAGGGGACATCGCCGTTCTGCTTGTGGAGCAATATCTGGATTTCGCCCGCCGCTTGGGCGACCGGTATTACATCATGGAACGCGGCACCATGGTCCAAGGCGGGAAGACCTCAGAGCTCACCAACGAAAGCGTCAAAAAGCACCTGGCTTTCTGATTTTATCGAACCGCATCGCCTACGCTTTAACCTTATCTGAATTGAATCCTTGGCTACCCTGGGATGCCACCGGCCATTCCAACCGGGGTAGTCTTTTTGTGTTACACAATTGTCAGCCTTTAGCTTTCCACTTCTGCCTAATGGCAGCTTTTGTTGACATTTTATGACATTTATATCTGGGCAAGGTGCTTCCGTTTTCATTTTAGTCCTCAAAGGAGGCTTTTCAGAGTATTGGCATGGTCAATGCTATAGACACTTGATGAATAAAGCCAGAAACGTGTTTCCTCTGGGCCGGGTCGGAAAGAGAAGCACACTCCAAAATCGAGGAACCCAAACATGATTAAATCGAGAACCAAAATCTTCAAGCCAATCACCTGCTTGGCATTCGCCCTGGGCCTTTTGGCTACCGTCAGCGGCGCTGATACCACGGCAGTGGTCGATACCGCCGCGGCTGTGGTAGCTCCGGCCTTGGCCGCGTCACCCGCCGTGGATTCCGCCACCCTGGCCCGGCTTGCGGATCTCGAAGCGTATATCAATAACGTCGCCCCCACCGGACCCCTGGTCGGCGTTCCCGGTCCAGGCCACAACGGCTTCATCATGGTTTGCGCCGCTCTCGTCCTGTTCATGACCCTTCCCGGTCTGGCCCTCTTCTACGGCGGCCTGGTCCGCACCAAGAACGTACTCTCAGTGCTGGCGCAATGCTTCGGCTGCGCCGGTCTCGTCACCATCCTGTGGTGGGCGTTCGGCTACAGTTTCGCGTTCGACGCCGGCTCTCCCTTCCTGGGAGGCTTGCATTTCGCCTTCTTAAATGGCGTGACGGCCGCGCCGAATACCAATTATGCCGGCTGGGTCTCGGCAAACGTATTCGCCATGTACCAACTGATGTTCGCCATCATTACTCCCGCCCTGATCGTCGGCGCCATCGCCGAGCGCATGAAGTACAGCGCCATCATGCTGTTCATCCTGGGTTGGATGCTCCTCGTCTACTTCCCCCTGGCCCACATGGTCTGGGGCATCGACGGATTCATGAACGGCGTGTGGAACGCTGCTGCGGGGATCAAGGCCATCGACTTCGCGGGCGGCACCGTCGTGCACATGTCCTCCGGCTGGTCTGCGCTCGTCCTCTGCCTCATCCTCGGCAAGCGCGTCGGCTTCGGTCAGAAGAGCTTCGCTCCTCATAGCCTCGTGCTCACCTCGGTCGGTACCGGCATGCTCTGGGTCGGTTGGTACGGCTTCAATGCCGGTTCCGCCGTCGGCGCCGATGGCGTTTCGTCGAATGCCTTCATGACCACCACCCTGGCCACCGCCGTCGCCGCTTTTGTCTGGCCCATGCTGGAATGGATTTTCCGCGGCAAGCCCACCGTGCTCGGCTTCTGTTCCGGTGCCGTCGCCGGCCTGGTCGTCATCACACCCGCCACTGGCTTCGTGAACGCCACCGGCGCCATGATCATAGGCGTGATGGCCGGTATCGTGCCCTTCCTGGCCGTGACCCAACTCAAGAACTGGTTCAAGTACGACGACTCCCTGGATACCTTCGGCATCCACGGTGTGGGCGGAACTTTGGGCGCCTTGCTCACCGGCTTCCTGGCCACGGCCGACGTGAACGCCAATCTGAATCTGAACCTCAAGGACATCGTCGGCAATACCCTGTGGATTGAGCAGCTCAAGGCCATCGGCCTGACCATCGCCATCGCGGTCATCGGAACCCTGGTAGTTGCCTTCATCGTCAAAGTGATCGTCGGCCTCCGTCCGACCCACGACGACGAAATGCAGGGCATGGACTTTATCGACCACGGCGAAGCCGGCTACCATTACGATGAGAACTAAACGATGAGAACTAAACGATGAGAACTAAGCAAGGCTAAACGTGGTGAGTCCCGACGGGATTCGCCCTGGTCGACCCGAACTATTCGCATTCTACGCAGTGCCTTGCGTTATTGGATCCGGAAGCGGGTTGGGAATGGGAATTGGCTCAAAACGGTCCGGTAAAGGTGCCAATCGGTTGGCAGTTCCGGCCCGGGGAATTAAATTCTGTTGCCCTTGGTCGGCGGGATGTGGCTCAGTCTGGTAGAGCACTTGCTTCGGGAGCAAGGGGTCGTGGGTTCGAATCCCGCCATCCCGACCAACTTTAAAGACCCGGTTTTCCGAGAGGGAAGCCGGGCCTTTTTTTGGCCCCTAAGTCCAATAAAATCACTCGGTTGTGCGATTGGCGCCAAAAGTAGAAGTCTGTGAGGCCGGGAGGCCTTCTTTATCCTTCATTTGGCGGCGGGTCTTTTCTTCGCGAGAGCTTTGTGATACTTCCTGCGGATTTCGGCGATGTTCACGGTCGGCTCCGGGACCGCGATGGCCAGGTTTTCCAAGGTCTCGGCGATGATTTTCGAGATGGCCAGGTTGCGGAACCACTTATGGTCGGATGGAATGATGAACCAAGGTGCATCCTTGGTGCTGCATCGGCTGAGGATGTCCTCGTAGGCGGATTGGTACTCGCCCCAGAATTTCCTTTCGGAATAATCGGCATCGCTGATTTTCCAATGCCGCTCCGGATCATCCAGTCGATCCTTGAATCGTTTCAACTGCTCCTCCTTGCTGATATGCAGGAAAAACTTCAGGATATGGGTGCCGTTCGCCGCGAGGCGTCTCTCAAAATCGTTGATTTGATCATAGCGCTCCATCCACACCCTTTTTGGAACAAGGTCGTGGACACGAACGATGAGTACGTCTTCATAATGCGACCGGTTGAACACCACGATCTCCCCCCGAGCGGGGGTCCTATCCTCGATCCTCCAAAGAAAATCGTGAGCGAGTTCGGGGGATGTCGGCTGCTTGAACCCAGCGACTCGGCAGCCTTGGGGATTCATGGAGCCGATCACATGGCGGATGGTGCCGTCCTTGCCGCCCGCATCCTGGGCCTGGAGGCAAATCAGCAAGGAGCGCTTGTTTTCCGCGAAAAGGCGGTATTGCAAGTCGACCAACCGCTTTTGAGATTTTTCCAATTCGTCTTGCGAATCGCCCTTGGATTCTTTGGGGTCGCTGTAAGCAGGATCGTAATCCTTGAGTTTGATCCGGCTCCCGGGCGAAACGGCAAATTTATGGAGGTAGTTCATGTGCTTTCCTTTTTTGAAATCGAATCATCTCCCGCTAGGGATTCATAGCCGGAGACCCTTTCTGCTTGCCGACCCTATGGTGGATCATCTCGGTAAGCGGCAGCGACCCCTTACTGGGCGGGAAGTGGCTGCCGGGCAAGAGGCGGATTTGCGGGAAATGGTTTTGGGAGAAGATATTACCCGGCTTCCACAATAGCTCCTGGAGGCATGGGATCGGTGCGATGGCGGGTTTCATCGCGAAGCTTCCGGAGGGAATTCTGGATGAGGCGGTTCAATTTGTCCGCAGCCCCAACCACGGACTGACCCAGGTTCGTGGCATGATGGGTCACAGCCACTGGCGTGCGGCCTTCAAGCCGGGCTTCCATGACGCATTTGATATCATCGCCGCCGGATTTCTTCCCGTTCTCATCGCTCAGGTGCACTTCCACGCGCGTAATATTTCCGCTCACATGGCTCAGGGCACCTTCCACGGTATCGCGGATGCTGTCTCCGAGGGATTCGCGTCCGCTGATGCTGCTGTCGGTATTGACTTGGATTATCATGCTAGCACTCCGTTCGTTTATAAAGTTCAAGGCTCGGTAGGAACCTACAATTTATCTCATCGCGGAATCCGCTCTCTCCTCGGGGAATCCGGAGTCGAAGCAGACCAGCAAGACTATAGGCTCGCAATCGATCTGGATGGCCCTCAGGTTGTTTCCGCTTTCGGCGTTTCACCAGAAACCCTCTCGCCACCTCCCGTGAGGGTCGCGACAATGGGTCGCGTCCAATCTCCATCCGTCTCCTCGGTCTTTTGTGAACCTTCTCTTCACCGCCGGGTTCCAGAAATCCGTTTTTCCTTTTCATAGCGGAGTAATATTTCATGGGACGAGGCTTTCCTGTGAGCGCTGAATCTCCTTCCGGACTTCCAGGAATCCGCCGTAGGCTTCCAGCACACGGTCCCTATCTGCGGGGTCCGACCAGCCGTTCTCCCTGGCGAAACGCCGCGCATGGTCTGAAAGGGCTGCGATGGTCTCCGGCGACTTCGCCCTTTCCAAAGCCAGTTTCAGAACCTGCAATACCCTCTGGGCTACCATCGGGTTCGTCGCGCCGTAGTGCCGGATGAGATCCAAGGCCTGACTCAGCAGCTCGGTATAGGGAACGGGACGGAAGTGGATGCGCAGATTGTTCTCGTCATCCGCGATGGTGCTCCGGGGAGGCGGCCTCCCGGCCATAGGGATCAGCGCCTCACCCAGCCTATCGATACACATCAGGGCCGTGAAGGGATCGTTAATGGAGGGCGAAAGCGCCCGGACGGCGATCTCGACCAGGAGATTGATTTTGAAGGAGTAGTCTTGGGTGGGGGTGCGGTGCGCCCCCAGGATGAATAACGGCTTGAGGGTCCTTTCGGCTGCGTCCAGGGAAGCATCCTTCGACCAGAGTCTGAGCAGGGGGGTGTCCTTGATGACGAACTCTCCTGGTCGGTAGAGAATGTCCACGACCGCCTTGCATTTAATGGCAAACCGGTACAGTCCGACGAAGTCGATAGATTGGAGATAACCGCTCTCACCCGCCGGAATCTCCATGGGCTTTCCGTCCGGAAGGCCTCCGTCCGCCCGAGCTTGGTTCCAGGGCCGCCCTACCTCCTCCGGTAGACGACCTTCGCCTTCCCTCTTCAATCCACCCGCTATTCCGCCCAGGATGTCGTCCACCTGAAGGGAGGATGAGACATGGTGGATGTAATAGATGAGGAAACCCAGGCAGACCAGGGCAAGGGCGACTCCTAGGGTTGTCGATAAATGGGGGACGAACAACCCATTCCCTTCGCCCTTGCCCCGGACGGTGCGGATCACAAGCAGGCAGTAGAGGAAGGTGGCTATGAAGACCCCCAGCACCACCTGGTTCCCCTTGTCAGACATGAAATTCCGCAGGATGCGCGGCCCGAACTGGGAGGAGGCCAGAGTCAGGGCGACAATGGTGATGGAAAAAACGACGCCTGCCACCGTGATCATGGAGCCGGCGATGGTGGCCAACAGCTGGCGGGCCCCTTCCGCGCTTCCGGCGTAGATCCAGTGCAGGGATTCCAAGGTGTCGGGTAACAGCGCGTTGTCGAGGCGGAGCGAGACCTCCGCCAGGCCTATCGCGCCCAGGACCATGAGGGTGGGAATGAACCAGAAACTGGAACGGACCCAGTACCATGCAATATTGAGTTTCGCCAGCATCCAGGTCCGTCCCGGAAGGAATATACAGTTCGCGGAGGCGCAGGGGCGGATTTTAAGCGGCCCCTGCGATTCGCTTTTTTGAGTGATCCGCGCTATTTAGTTAATGGAACCAACTTTCATTTTGCCACACTCCCCGAATTTTATTTTTTAAAGAGAGCGGATTCGTTGATAACCCGGAGGAAATCATGGAACTAAAGAATCTTTCAAAGGCCCTGGTATACCCGTTCCTGGGCCTTCTGGCCGTGTCCTGCGCCTCCAACAAACAGTCCAGAGCCCCCAGGGCGGATGCAAAGGCGGAAATCGCGGGATACGCTCCCAATACCCAGGCCGGCACCATCTGGTTCATGAACGATGCTACCAAGGGGACCCGCATTCAGGGGGAGATCATCGGCCTCCTCCCCAATCGCACCTATGCCATGCACGTGCATGAATACGGCAATTGCAGCGCTCCGGAAGCGGCCGGCGAGCATTTCGACCCCGTGGGCAGCAATACGCACGGCACCCCGGGCGCCTCCCCGGGCCAGAAGCATGCCGGCGACCTGCCCAATATCCGTACGGACGATAACGGCAGGGCCAAAGTGGATGTCACGAGCCAGATGCTGGGAATCGGAGCCTCGGACTTTTCCGTCATCGGAAAGAGCATAGTCATCCATGCGAGCCAGGACGATTACCAAACCCAGCCCGCAGGCGGAGCCGGGGAGAAGATCGCCTGCGGCGTCATCCAGCCTGTACGGGGTGATGGATAGGAGGCTCCGGGCGGCGGAGAGGGTTAGCCTCTCATCTCGACCTTCGAAGGCAGCAAATCCCTGGGTCGGAAGGCTTTGGGCTGCCGGAATTGAAAGGCTTCTAATTGATGAGGAAATACAACCCGATGAAAACCAGGGCGGTGATCCAGAAGGGGTTCTTGAGCACGCCGATAATCAGGTTCCGGTCCATGGAGAGAAATATACTTTTGATTAATAGAGTTAACTATTACTTTTTCAGGGTCCGGACATGCCTTTGATATCCTCGCTATCCTTGAGAAAGGCCGTACCGGCCGTCTGGGCATTAGCGGCCCTGGGCCTCGCCGCATGTGGGGACGCTGGGGAGCCCCGCCCCAGAGTTGGCGCAGGCGCCGAAAGCAAGGCCCTGTCCCAGGCAGAGTGGAACCTGGCGCCGGGAGCGGCGGAGGACACCGTTCTCCGGATCCGGCGGGATGCCCACTCCAGGCTCCAGACCTCCTATGACGAGCTGAAGGATCGGCTGGACAGGCTCTGGGGCGATTCCTTGAACGTGGACTCGCCCAATTCCGGCCAGTACCGCAGGATTCTCCAGGACGCCCGGGCTGTCAGGGACAATACCAAGGTCCAGCTGGAGAAGTTCCGGCTAAGCTCGGAGGGCGTAACGCCGGAGATTTGGGAGGAAATCCGGGCTCGCACCGAATTGTCGCTCGACACCCTACGGCGCTTCTACATATCCGCTGATTCCGCCCGGAAACTGGTACAGGAAAAAGACCGGGTCCGGGAAAGCGGCCTTGACGGTCCGCCCCCGTAACCGCTGCAGATCGTTCCCTTGATCGCCTTCGGGCTCCAGGCCCGACTGGAGTCCTGGATCCTGACCCAGTTCTCGGAACAGCAGGAGGTGGTTCAGTAAATGGTGATGTTCGCACGCCGCATCCTCGACTCCGCCGAAGGAGGCCTGGTGGCGGGCATCGGGACGATCTTCCTCCTCTATGCGGTGCTCCGGCTCCTCAACCAGATAGAACGGGCATTCAATCATATCTGGTCGGTTTCCAAGCCCCGTACCTGGGGCCGCAAGTTCAGCGATTACCTGTCCCTCATCCTGGTCGGACCTTTTCTGATCATCGGGGCCAGCAGCCTGAATGTCGCGCTGGCGGCTTTCGTGAACCGCGCCGCGGAGGCGGTGCCCCTTTCCGACCTTATCGACCCGGTAGCGAACCTGGCCTTAAGGGCCGTACCCTTCCTGATGCTTTGGGTCCTGTTCTCCTTTCTCTTCTCATTCTTGCCCAATACCAAGGTCCGCCTGGGTTCGGCGGCTATCGGGGGCGCCTTCACGGCCGTGGTTTACCAGCTGTTGCAAATCCTCTACATCGGCCTCCAGGTGGGAGTCACCAAGGCGAATGCCATTTACGGCAGCTTCGCCGCCTTGCCTCTTTTCCTCATCTGGCTGCAACTCAGCTGGCTTTTCGTCCTGATGGGAGCCGAGGTCACCCACCACCATCAGAACTATGAAAATGAAGCACCTAGTTCCGCTCCAAATCGTCCCCTCTACGACTTCGGCAAGGTCTGGGACCTGGACGAGGGATTCTCCTTTTCCACCCAGCGGAAAGGCCAGGGCGAGGCCTTCCGCGTCGGCTTCCGCTATCCCCTCCTAGGCATCTTCAATTTCAGGCTCGACCTCCGGAGGAGGGTAGCTTGTGGAAACCCCGGGGAATTCGCGGGATTTATTGTGTTGGGCAGCTTTCTCTCAGAAGTTTATCTTCCACGAAGGAGCGGTGCCCATTTGCATCCCAAACTCCTGCGTCGAAGAAAAGGAGGTTGACCATGCTGCTATCAACGGACGGTTTGAAGGAGTTTCACCTGGAAGCAAAGGATGGAGGGATAGGATCGGTGGAGGATCTGTATTTCGACGATCTGGATTGGACGGCGCGGTATTTGGTCGTGTCGACCGGATCCTGGATATCGGGAAAATCAGTCCTCCTTTCCCCGCACTCCTTCGGAAAACCGGATTTGAAAAGCAAGGTCATTCCCGTGAGCCTGACCCGGGCCCAGATCCAGGATGCGCCGGATCCTGGGATGCACAAGCCCGTATCACGGCAGTTCGAGGCGGATTATTACGACTTTTACGGGTACCCCTATTATTGGCAAGGGCCTTTTATTTGGGGCGTGGCCGGGTTTCCCTCCTACCCGGCCCTGGCCGGCATGCAGGGGAACCAGGTCGCTGCCGATGCTTACCGGCCCAGCGCTAGTAAGGAAGAGGAGACTCCGGGTGATCTGCATCTCCGGAGCGCAAAGGAGGTCCGCGGATACCATGTCGCGGCCCTGGACGGTGACATCGGTCATATCCAGGATTTCCTGCTCGACCGGAAAGATTGGAGTCTGCGCTATCTTGCCATAGATACGCGGAATTGGCTACCAGGAAAACATGTGGTTGTTCCCATCGACTGGGCCCGCAATATCCGCTACTCGGATCGGAAGATCACCCTGGACCATTCCCGGGAGACCATCCGCAACGCTCCTGAATACAGCGGTGCGGAAAACCTGACCCCCGAGTTCCATCGGATGCTGGACTCCTATTTCGAGGTGTCCCACACCGGGGCTTGAAATATTCGGCACCCGAAGGCTCTCAACGGATGGTAAGCACTAGTCGCTTGCATCCGCCGCCCGGTAGGCTGGGCGGGGCGGGGCGAAAAATGGAATCGTATAAGCAAATGAAACCCAAAGGAAAACTATGGCCAACCCGCCTAAAACCTGTCTTGCGCGCATTATCTCTCCTGGGCTGGCTTTCCTTACGGCCGCGGCGTTCCTATTGGGATGCGGTGGCATTTATCGGCAGGTGAGTCCTGTAGCCATTCAACACGAAAAGGTGGATAGCCTCATCACTTTCAAGGAAAGCGTCGCGGCGGGGAACTACCTGCGGGGAGTCCGCCGACTGGTCCCCTCCGATCGCGATCGAATGCTCGACGACTCCGGCCGCGTTCGCGAGGACATGAAGCCCCGCCTCCGGGCCTTGCGGCTGAAGAACCTTGTGCATGATCCCGCCGTGAGGCTCCGGAAGGGCCGGCTGACCGGGGTGTTCGCCGCCCTGCCTGTCGTTCGCCAGGGGGAAAGCGTGGTCATGGACAGTACCTTCTACGTCGAAGAGGACAGCAGTGGAACTCTTAGGGTCGATGAACGGGACGCCATGCTCCGCGCCGCAACCAACACCTTTTTTGCGGACATCGCCTCGGGTAACTGGCAGTTCGTCCGCAACGGCTTGCATCCCGCCACCCGATCTGTTTTTGTCGACAAGCAGGGCCGGATGAAACCGGGAGCGCGTAAAAGGCTCCAAGCCATAGATACTACGGCCTGGCGCGCCCTCTCACTGCGCGACGGAAAACTGACCGGCGTCGTGCTTTTGCTTCCTCCGCCGGAATCGGGCCTCGAACAAAACTCGAACCGCTTCTTCGATGCCTTGGAAAAGAAAGACTGGGAGTCCGCCCTGGAAATCCTCGTGGATAGGGAACGGGAATTCCTGACAGGACCCGATGGAAAGTTGAAAGGGGAATTCTCGAAACAGCTCGGCGCTCTCGACCGAGAAGATTGGGATTCCCTGTTTTGGTACCACGACCGGTTGTCCGGTGTCCTCGAGTTGATGGGCGTGGACCCGGTGGCCTCAAGCCTCTAAATAGATTCAGCCACGTACCGGAATATTCACTCTGGCAGCGTCCATTCTTTTTGGGTTTGGAAGGCACCTAGCACCATCTAAATGATAATTGAATATTATTCAACCCGACTTTGACCAATCCTTAATAATCACTAAATTAAGGGAATGAAGCAAGCGACAATTAAAGAACAAGGCAAGCCAAGGTCCACCCAACCAGGCCAACGGCACACCCAGCAACGCGAAATCATTTTTGATCTAATCAAGGCGTCCAATGGTCCCTTGACCATCCCTCAGATCCACGATAAAGCCTTGAAAAACCTGAAGCTGAAAAAAGCGACTCGTGATAAAACAATTGGTATTGCGACCGTTTACCGGACTATCAACCTTCTGCAGGAAAATGACCTAATCCATAGCGTGATACTACCTTCCGGAGAAACCCGTTACGAAAGTTCCCATCTTGACAAGCACCATCACCATTTCCAATGTGTAAAGTGCGACCACGTTTATGATCTGGGAATTTGTCCAGTCGGCATCCCCAACGGGACTACGATTCCAGGAGGTTTTCAGGTTCAATCCCATGAGCTGACCCTGTACGGGCTTTGCCCATCCTGCCAGAACTCCAAAAAGTTGAAATAGTTCGGAATCATTCAGCGTCCGCATAGGCATCTGGACGTCCCGTCTTCGAATTTTAGCTCCCTCTCCAAGTGGCCACTCTTAATCGGGTTGGGATCCAAAGTCCTCCGCACTCCTTTCGAAATTGCGAATGTTACCCCAATGAGCAGCAAACAGATAAAAAAGGAAAGTGTCGTGATTCTTACCCAATTGGGAATTCGAATCAAGAAACGAACACCCAGTGGAGATGCCAAAATAATTCTCAATAACCACCGTTCCCATTCCATTTTTATCCAATCCACAATGGGCAGGCC
The DNA here is from genome assembly GCA_030854955.1 of Fibrobacterota bacterium. Lineage (GTDB taxonomy): Bacteria > Fibrobacterota > Fibrobacteria > UBA11236 > UBA11236 > Chersky-265. The sequence continues at coordinate 19,729 of JALYSE010000059.1, forward strand.
AGGTAAATCCTCGCCTCATCGGAAAGACCGTGCCTTCTTAAATGGGTAAGGACTCCAGCCGCAGTTATACCACGCCAGAGAATATCGTCCACGATTAATAGGCTGCGGCATTCGCTTAAATCATTTCCGCCCTTACACGTGAGGGCGTTGCAAAAGAATTCAAAGTTCGGACCTGTGGCAGCGTAGACTTCCTTTTCGCGTTGGATGAGGTCACTTAGATCGACGCCAGTCTTTCCTGATTTCACAAATGCAGATTTAAAGGTCAGGGATTGCGGGTAACGGGAGGGTGGTGTAATGACGGCGTCGAATGTGGCGCTGTCAAAGGCCTTTGCCAATTTCTGAGCGTGGTAACCGGCATCCTTTAGGTAGTCCCACTCGCGATAGTTCCGTCCGATCGAACGGAAGGCTCCATTCCCCGAGCCGCTAACCCGCATGGTCCGCAAATACACCAGGCTTCCGCCGTCCGATAAACCATACCCATCGATTTTCGAGAGATAGGCGAAGCGTACTCGTTTGAACAACGGTTTTCGAATCGGCAAGTCAATTTCCAAGCAAGGCATGGGACTCCTTTAATGCCGTTTGGGTAACGGCCCATCCACTACCATACCGGATTTTAGAGTTTCCACATTGTGACGAAAAAGTTTTAGGTAAGAATCCGCCGGGCCACCCGGTCGAGATAAGGCATCGGAGTACAATCGCCCTCCTATCCGTCCCTTGGTTTCGCGCGCAAGTTGTTCCATCATACGCGGATCAGTAATGTTTTCCACGAACAAGGCGGTGATATGGGTTTCGCGGATCTGCCGGATTAAGGATGCGATCTTTGCGGCCGCGGGCTGGTCATCCGTGCTCCATCCTTGAGGCGCATGGAAAGTGATCCCAAAGTCTCGCGAAAAATACCCGAAGGCATCATGGGAGGTAATGACGCGGCGGCGGGAATCGGGAATTTCCTGCAACTCCTTCCGGGCCCACTTATCGGTTTCATCGAGTTTCCGCAGGTAGGCTTGAAGCTCCCGTTCAAAGTCTGCCCGTCTGGCTGAATCCGAGCT
>JALYSE010000277.1 GCA_030854955.1 Fibrobacterota bacterium
GAATTGGGTAGGGGAACGGCCATGTTTTTCCTTTGAAGTTCGGTCCCGGTAAATATAACCGATCAGGACCCTTTCCACTTGCCCGGGCGGCCCATGGGCGTGTCCTTTCCGAAGAATTCCACCTTGTCCGGCGGGCCGGTAGGTCCAATCCTAGGAAGGGTGCAATGGGGTCAATCGTTGTCTTTCTGTGACTTGTTGACCTTTACCGTGAAAAGGCCAGTGACGCCGCCGTCGGCTGCGGTGATGGTAATGGTTACGGATCCGGGTTTCTTTGCGGTGACTTCCGCGCCGCTGACGCTTACCGTTTCGGCGTTCGAAGAACTGAGTGAGAAAGCCATTTGATCAGGATTGGCAGGCACGAATGTCACCGCCGCAATGTGCTTTTGGCCTTCGATGAGGACCAGGTTCGGAGCCGACACGGCCCTGACGCGAACTCGTACCATGACCTGGAATTGGCCGGAGGGGCCGTCCACGGAGGTGATGGAGACCACCGCGGTTCCGCCCGCTTCGGCATGCAGATTGGGCCCGGAAACCGTAACGACGGACGGGTTTCCGCTCACGAGTTGATAAGCTTTTTGGGTCGCTAACGCTGGTGTATAGGTGACCATTGGGGGCTGATCCACAGTTCCAAGATCCATCGTCATATTCTCGGCCGAGATGGCTAGGACTGGAACCGTCAGGATGGGCGCGGGGTTGACCACCACCTTGAAAGTCGCAGTGAGCCCCTTTCCCAGAGTCCGGATCGTCATTTCCGCGGCCCCTGCGGCGAGTGGTTTGCACTTGGGCACCCCATCTTCCATCACTACCAGCACCCGGGCGGGATCGGAACTTGTCATGGAATAGGCGCGGTTGGTCACGTCGGCCGGAGTCCACACGATTTCGGGAGCCTGGGTCGCGCCTCCGGCGACCAATTCCATGGCGGCAGTCGCAACCGCTTCTTCATAGCGGTTGGTGTCCTTGAGGATGACGCTGGCCTGGAACTCGACGGTGAATCCACCGTCATCGCTGCGGGCCCGAATAGAGACGGCCCCGGGTTTTACGGGAATTAGATCCGGCCCGGACACCACCGCGATGGATTCATCGAGGCTCATAAGGGTGTATCCCTGGTTCTGGGCGTTTCGCGGGAGCAAGTTGACCGAGGGCCGGGCTTTGACCACGCCCATGGGGATGAATACGGCTTCGGCCTGGATACCGGTCACGGCGATCGCCGAAGGGGTTACCACGGTATCCTTGGGAGGGATGGGCTTGACCAGGGTGTCCTTTGGAGGGATTGGCTTGACCAGGGTGTCCTTAGGAGGGATTGGCTTGACCAGGGTGTCCTTAGGAGGGATGGGAGCGGTTACCGTATCGGTTTTCTTGGGAGGGGTCACCGAATCCGTCGTATCGGCGCCGCTGCCGGATTTGACAGGATTGTTGAAGTCCCGTTCCATACATGCCGAAGACAGAAGAATGGCCAATCCCATGCAAATCCTGATACCGTTCATTCGTGATTTCCCCTTTCAAAGAATCCAAGGATAAGTAGGCCCGGTTCTGGAGGTATCCGTCACTTGTATGGGGTGAGGAGAGTCCCCATGCGAATAACTTGGATATGGCACCAACGGGCCGCTTTCGGAGCAGAGCCCGGGCAAAGCTCTAAGTTAAATAAAAGCGACTGGACCCCCCGAAACAAGGGGGAATATGGAAAGCGGGATTCCCCGGCATGATTCGCCGCTATTTGGGGCGGATGGCCATTATTTCGCCATTGAGTATCTTTCATTCCATGAACACGAAACCGATTCAGATTCCAGGAAATGATACGCAGGCCACGGAGTGGGCCAATGTTACTGGACGGTTCTTCCAGGCCTTCGGAACCATCGAATTCATCGTAATGGAGTTCATTGTGAAGATGGCGTCAGGCTTCAAATTCAAGTCGATCAAGAAGAAATACCTGAGCCAGAAACTGACCTGGATCATCGATAGCCTGGGGGAGCATACCGACGCGCCTCAGGAGAAAATCGAAGAAATCAACGACACCCTCGAAGAAATCCGCAAATTGTCCTTCTTCAGGAATGTCCTCGCGCATGGGGCCATCGGCTATTCCGAACCCGGCAAGGATGGGCGGGAGGAGCCATCCATTTTAGGGCTGCTGAATTATCGCCCGGACGATACCGATCAGGACGCGGAAATCATCTCCCTGGACGAGCTCAAGTGTCGTTTGGGTGAAACTGAGGATTTGGCCCGGAAACTTCTCGACCTCCTGAACGGAATCCGTTTTTCCCCGATCCCATAAACAACGGCTACGGATTCCTCCCCGTTCGTCCAATAACCACGCGCCAGGGTGGCTATCCTCTGCCCTTCCCAAAACCGGAGATGTGGTTTATTCTTGACCCGGGCTTTCCCAAAAAATAATTCACCAGGGTCGCCGCATCCGGCGAACCCGAAAACCCTCTTCCGAAGCGTCCATGAAAAGCGAAAAACTTCCACCCTTGCGAAAATTGGCCTGGTTCATCCTGCTTCTGGCCCTATGCGTGCTGGCCTTCGCGGTGGCCGTCCTTTATTCTTGGCCAGGCCCGGAAAAAATGGGACAGCTGTCCATAGGTTTGGGCACCGTGTCGCTGGGCTTGATTGCTTGCGCCTTCCTGGTCTTCTCGATCGCTTCCGGCGTGGAACGGATGTGGCTGAGCGGGGCGACGGTACCCGCGCCGGCTCCTGAAGTGGCTGCGGCTCCGCCTCCCAAGGCTTCGGTCCCGGAAAAGGAATCGGGAGCAGAAGCCTTGCTGCTCTTGTCCATGCTCCAGGAAAAAGGCCGCTTCGTCGATTTCCTCATGGAAGATATCGGAGGCATTTCCAATGAACAGGTCGGGGCCGCGGCCCGGGTGGTCCATCAGGGATGCCGGGACTTGATCAAGGAAACCTTTGCCCCTCAGCCTGTCTCCCCTTCCGCCGAAAGCACGGTCATCAAGCTGGATCCGGGCTACAACGCGGCCGAGTTCCGCGTCCTGGGAAGCGTGAATACCCATGCCTTCCAAGGTAAGGTGGTCCATAAAGGTTGGCGGGCGTCCCAGATCAAGCTTCCCCGGGTCCACAAGCCCGCCAAGGGCAGCGATGGGCTGATCATTGTTCCCGCCGAAGTTTCGGTCTGATCCGGGGAGCGGATGCCATGGCCAAAACCCAATCCCTAGGAATCGATCTCGGCACCAGCAACTGTGCCCTGGCCCTGTCGGCTGACGGAGCCCAAGGCGGCGCGGAAACCCTGGACATCACCCAGGTGTTGGGCCCCAATCGTATCGGAGAACAATCGACCTTTGCCTCGGCCCTGTATTTTCCGGCTCCCGGTCAATTCCCTTCCGCCAGTCTCACCTTGCCGTGGACCGGGCAGGAACCGCCCTACATCGCCGGAGATTTCGCCCGGGAATTCGGCGCCTTAGTTCCGGACAGGCTGGTGACTTCCGCGAAATCTTGGCTTTCCTATCGCTCGATCGATCCGACCCAGGCCATTCTTCCTTGGGGATCCGCAAACGGGGACCGGAAAATCTCCCCTTTGGAAGCCTCCCGCCTTTACCTTGAACATCTGCGTTTCGCTTACGCGGAGGCGTTCACCCGCCAAGGCGCCAAGGCGGATTGGGAGACCATTCAGGCCGTAGTCACGGTTCCGGCCTCTTTCGACGAGGTGGCCCGGAAGCTCACCGCCCAGGCCGCCAAGGAGGCGGGATTGGGATCGGACGTGATTCTGCTCGAGGAACCGCAAGCAGCCTTCTACGCCTGGCTGGACGGGGTGGGAACGGCCTGGCGGAACCAGGTGCAACCCGGGGATACCGTCCTGGTCTGCGACGTGGGCGGCGGGACCACGGATTTCAGCCTGATCGCGGTTTCGGAACAAGACGGTAACCTGGACCTGGAAAGGGTCAGTGTGGGTCGGCATATCCTCCTGGGCGGAGACAATATGGACCTGGCCTTGGCCTATGTCCTCCGCGGCCGTCTGGAGGAGGATGGCAAGTCCATCGATGATTGGCAATTTCTGGCCCTGACCCATGCGGCCCGCCGCGCCAAGGAAGCGCTTTTCGAATCCCCGGATCTGAAAGAGGTTCCCATCTCCATTCCCTCGCGCGGCTCCAGTCTGTTCGCCGGGACCGTGGCCACCAGCCTGCCGCGCGAATTGCTGCAATCGGTGGTGGTGGATGGATTCTTCGCCTTGACCAAGGCTTCGGAAATGCCGGCCGAGCGGCCGAGCGCCGGGCTGCGGGAGTTGGGGTTACCCTACGAAGCGGATGCCGTCATCAGCAAGCATTTGGCCGCCTTTCTGGCCAAGGCTTTTCCGGACAAAACACTTTCGGGCGAAACGCTTCCGGGCATAACTAAAAGCACGCCGGACGCGGTGCTTTTCAACGGGGGCGTCTTCCGCTCCAAGACCTTGCGCGACCGGGTGCTGCAAATGCTGCGGGCCTGGAATCCGGAGGTCGAAGTCAGGGAATTGGCCGGAGCCCATCCCGATCTGGCCGTGGCTCGCGGCGCGGCCCTCTACGGGAAGGTCAAGCAGACAGGCAAGGGTCACCGCATCCGCGCGGGCGCCTCGCGCGGATATTATATCGGCCTGGATGCGACCCAGCCGGCGATTACCGGATACAAGCCGACGGTCAAGGCATTATGCGTGGTTCCCCAAGGCATGGAGGAAGGCACCGATCATGTCCTGCCCGGCAGGGAATTCGGACTCATGACGGGATCGACGGCCACCTTCCGATTCTTCAGCAGCCCCAACCGCGCGGATGTCCTGGGGGCCGTGGTCGCCAATGCCGAAAAGGAATTGGAAGAGACCGCGAAATTGGAAATGGAACTGCCGCATATCGAGGGCATGGGGGAAAGTTCCCTGGTTCCCGTCAAGCTCCACGCCCGTTTGACCGAACTCGGGACCCTGGAGTTGTGGATGCAGCGGGTGGAATCCGACCAGCGCTGGGAACTCAACTTCAACGTGCGTACGGAATAGGCCCGCGGTCGGGCCCAGGCAATCGGATACATGTCCAAAACGGGACGTCAGCGTTTTTCCATAGGCATCGATCTCGGCACCAGCAACTGCGCCCTGGCTTATGTCGATTTGCGGGAAAAGGACGCGCCCTCGCGCATCCTGGAGATACCGCAGTGGGATACGGCCGAGCGTAGCGTAACCTTGGCGGTACTGCCTTCTTTCGCTTATTATCCCCGGGGAGGAATGCCCGGGGCCACCGCGGTGGAGAGCGCCGGTACCGCCCCCGTCGATCCCAAAGGACGTCAAGTGGTGGGCCTCCTTGCCCGGAATGTCTCGGTCCAGGAGCCCGGCCGGGTGGCCTTCTCGGCAAAATCCTGGCTCACCCATGCGGGAGTGGACAGGCAGGCCCGCATCCTGCCCTGGGCTTCGAAGGAAATCCCCGATCCGGAAAAGCTTTCCCCGGTGGAGGCCAGTGCTCTCTACCTGGAATACCTGCGTGCCGTTTGGAACCTGGCGATGGCCGGGGAGGATGAACGGTGCCATTTCGACCGCCAGCATATCGTCATCACCGTGCCCGCCTCCTTCGATCAGGGGGCGCAAAAGCTGACCTTGGAGGCCGCTCGC
>JALYSE010000060.1 GCA_030854955.1 Fibrobacterota bacterium
CAACTCCAACCGGCTTACCGCCTCCCGCACTCGCTCCGCATCGGCCCCAGCCTGTTCGCCTGTGAGGACATGATCGAGGCGTCCCAGGTGATGGGAACCCTTGAGCAATTGCAGACAACCGTTCTCTCGGGTGGCGCGATCCACGGCGATGAATGCGCTGGCCATAATGGGCGCCAGTACAGAGTTGTGGTACCAATATCCGTAATCCTGATGCCAAGTCCAGGCCCCGCCCACTTTCGGATCTTTGAGGATCATTTTACTATGGTAATGGTAGACCTCGCCCCCGAGAATCTTCTCCATCGAATCCACGATGCGCCGGCACCTCGCGACCGCACCATAAATACCCTCTCCGGGATGGTTCCACACCGAAAGACGCACGGTACCGCCTTCACCATCGGCCCGGCCGGAGGAGTGCGCGTCCAGTTCCCGATCCGATCGCGCCGAATCACGCAAACCGCCAATTTCCTCTGCATCAAAACAACCCTTCACCACCACGAAACCATCACTCCAGAAATCCTGTAGCTGTTCATCTGTCAAAATCATAGTTTCTCCCCCATCCGTTTTTCAGCCTTCGCGAAACAGTCCTTCGCGATGCGACTATAGGCCAAGGCCTGTTGCCAGCGATCGCTTTCCTCCACCTTGTTCCCTCGCTCATCCCGAACTAACCGCGCATAGTAGATATCTGGGGAAAGCAGTTCCGGCGTGAAGCAGATATAATCCCCAGGACCGGCCGTTTCCAGGAAACCCTGGAAAGAGCGGGTCCACATTTCGCGAAAATGTGCCACATAGGTCGCTTCACGCGACTGGCCGTCCTCCTGATCAGGCTCGATTCCGATCTGAATACATCCAGGAGTGCCGATTCGGCCATGCATGAAGCGCACCCGCTGGAATACCGGCTCCATGAATCGGAACTTCTCTTCGATATCCCCGTAAACCAATTCTAAACCGGTATACCAATGGGAGAAATCCCCGTTGAATCGGATCTCAGGAAACCTTCGGGTCAACTCCACCGTTCGCCACAGATCCTGGGTGATTGTGGCTCGATGGGTTTCCACATAAAGGGGAAAACCCCGTTCATGGCTAGCGTTCAGGATTTCCAAAACCAAAGCGTCAATTTCCCGATCCGATTCCAATCCCCATCCCACGTGCAGGGTGGCGCAATCGCAACCGGCCGCCTGGAGCCGATCCGCCAAGGGTTTAACCTCTTTGGGAGTATTGACGCGTCCGTAACCGGTCGACCGGAGGCCTAGGCCACGGCCTTTCTCCGGGTTTTCCTCTTGGATGCCCTCGTATCCCGCCATCTGGGCCGCCTGACGCAGAACCATCTCCTCACCTTGAGGTCCCGAATGGTAGGCCGGCAATCCGGCCAAATTTCCGTGATGGATATCGATGCGGAGCCTGGGCGGGTTGCGGGAACCGTCATTTGTATTCGGGATTAAGGGCCGGAGGCTTTCGGACGTTTCCATGATTTTTCTCATACTTATGGTATTTAACCCAGAAATGGCTTATGTTGTTATGGCAGGCCGGGAATTTTTTCTGATTTTTTGATAATTGAGACTAGCACGGGACGGGTCAGTATGAACCCTACAAGGAAATTGCAATTCGCACACTACGTGAGTCCCGGAGATGGTTATCATATTTCTCGCAGCCATATCGTGAAGGCGCGGCCATTCCCACTCCATTCCCACGACTTCGTTGAGTTATTCTGGCTCGAAGCCGGGGAAGGCATCCATCTCGTTAACGGAGAGAGTCTGCCTGTCCGCAAAGGCGACATTGTCTTTATACGCGATTGGGATGCCCACTCTTTGACGTCCACCACGACAGAAGGAATGCGCGTCGCCAATGCGGCCTTCCCTGTTTCCACCCTGGATTACCTCCGCAGCCGTTATTCTATCCCCTTGCCGGATTACTGGGACGAATCCAGTCCGCTGCCAGCAACAATTCGGGTCTCCTCCATGGTATTGGCGTGGTTGAGCAGTGAAACCGATTGGCTGGCCGAGGACGGACGTTCCGTCCTACATATTGATCGTTTCCTCCTTACCCTTTTCGCCAAGCTCGAAAGGAACCGACCCACGGCCGAAGAGGAGAAGGTCCCGGCTTGGCTGCGCGGCCCTTTGCAGGCCATCCGGGAGCCGAAGAACTTTCGGATAGGCCCCATAATTCTAGCCCGGCTAGCGGGAAGGACGTCGGAGCATGTAGCCCGGGTACTCAAGGAAACACTGGGACTGAGGCCCACCGACTTGGTGAACCGGGCGCGCATGGAGCATGCAGCCCAGCGCCTAATCATGTCCGATGAGGAAATCCTGACCATTTCCGAGGAATGCGGTTTCGAGAGCTTGGGTCATTTTTATCAATGCTTCGCCAAATACCATGGCAACAGTCCCCGGCGTTTCCGCATGCATCAGCGTGGTGTACTTGGCCTGTTCTAAAGCGTTGCACACCGTCTTTGGGCGGATTCAGAACTCACACTAATATCAAAATTTCAGAATTTTAAGCCGAACCAGCGGAAGAATTTTTGGACCCCTTCAACCATTTTTTGGGAATGAGCAAAACACTTTCCTTTGCCGGAATTCCTTGGGCCACTTTATGAGTACCAAAATCCATACACAACTTTCAATTATGATGTTTCTGCAGTTCTTCCTTTGGGGATCCTGGTTCGTTACTCTTGGGCAAAGCCTTGGTACCAATGGTTTGGCCAGTATCATCGGCGAGGCCTACGGCACCGCGCCTATCGCGGCAATATTCGCTCCCCTGTTCCTCGGAATCATCGCGGACCGGTTTTTTCCTTCCGAAAAGGTCATGGGAGTTCTGTTGCTTGTCGGGGGCGCGTTGATGTTGCTTGTGCCCAGCCTGGCTGAATCTGGCAACACCAAGGCGCTCATCTGGGCCTTCACCGGCCATATGCTCTGCTTCATGCCCACTCTCGCCTTGGGCAATAATATCGTGTTCGCAAACGTTTCGGACCAGAATATGTTCCCGAAAATCCGCGTATGGGGAACCATCGGATGGATTCTCGCCGGACTGTTGATTGGAGCCGCTGGATGGGGATCTACCTTCAAAATCTTCTGGGTGGCCGGCATCTGCGCCTTGACGCTCGGCGGCTTTAGCTTCTTCTTGCCCAGTACGCCGGCTCCCGCCAAGGGCCAGCCAATCAGCCTTCGAACGCTTTTCATGGTCGATGCATTCTCACTTATGAAGAAGCCCGCCTTCCTCGTATTCATCGTCTGCTCGACCCTGATCTGCATCCCTTTGGCCTATTATTATGCCTTCACATCTACCTTCCTCAGCAATGCGGGATTCGTGGCGCCGGCTTCGACGATGTCCTTGGGACAGATGTCCGAAATTATTTTCATGCTCCTGGTGCCCTTCTTCCTCCGCAGACTCGGCGTCAAATATATGATTCTGGTCGGCATGCTTGCGTGGGTGACGCGTTATGCCTTGTTCGCCATGGGCGCCCCGGCCCAGGTTTCCTGGATGCTCTTCGGCGGCATCATCATGCATGGTATCTGCTATGACTTCTTCTTCGTCACCGGCTTTATGTACACCGACCGGGTTGCCTCCAAGAACATTAAGGTCCAAGCCCAGAGCATGCTGGTCTTTTTCACCCAGGGCATTGGTATGTATTTCGGCTATAAAGTCGCCAGTAGTAATTTCTTAGCGGTCGCTCCCCAATATACCGCCCTGGATTCTGCGCTCAAGACCAGCCAACCGGCCAATACGTTTACCTTTTTCCAATCCTTCGGAAGAATGTTTTCGGTGGAAAAACTTAACGTGGATCCCACCCTCATTTCAGGCGCCATGAATGCATGGAAAGCATTCTGGATCTTTCCTTCAATCCTTGCCGGCATTATCGCCGTCATTTTCTTCGTCGCCTTTTGGGATAAAGCCAATGATAAGGACGTAAAAGTCTAGAAGTGAGAAACGGTCGATTCCCTGGTTTAATCAGCCGACGTGCAAGTTGACCCTAGCAATGCGCGCGGGGGAGTGCCTTGGAAAAGTTTGAATGCAGCCATTTCCGGGAAATTCGCACAGCTGCAGTGGAACCACCCCGTCAATTTTCCGGAAAAGATTACCATTTTTTGAGAACAAAAAAACTGGGATCCCGGTATATTTGTCTTTAACGTTTGATGTTGTCAAATAGAGGAAATATGAAGATAAGGCGGCTGTACGTTGGAATCCTGTTCTCGGCACTGGCGGTTCATACCGAGGAGAGCATAAAGGTAAATTCATTGCCAATGACCGGTGGCGGCGCCATTGAAATGGGACAGATATATGGGGTAAACCAGGGGATCCACGACGAGGAAGGAAGTATTCCGGATCAGTGGACGCTTCACAGGACCTTGGGCTGGTTTTCCAAACAGGCCGTGATTAACGACCGCCTGACTCTGAAGGCCGGCGTGGGCGGCGCGTTCTACTACATTTTTCCCTACAACAATGACCTGGGTGCAAATAATGTCCGGCGTTCTGCGGTCTCAATCACCGAACTATCTGCTTCCTACGTTTGGGGCGACCTAGTCCTGCCCGCTTATCAGTTGACCCTGGGTCAACAGCCTTACAAATACAACCCGGACGCTAAAAACTTGGGGGAATACATTTTCCGCACCCAGGCTTATCCCACCTTGGTCTATGGCGGCTCCTGGAACACTATTCAGCCTGGGGGCGCTTATACCGACATCTGGGGTGCTAATTTCAGAATGAATGCGCTGGAAGGAGCGTTGAAACAGGACATACTGGCCACTTTCAGCGTGGATATAGCGCCTCTCTACGATGTATCCTTGTCCTATATCGCCTCCTTGAAAATCGGGAGCGTCCTGGAACTGGGTGCTGGCATTAACTTCAACCGCATTTTACCCAATCGGCCCAGCATCACTACGCCCAAGGAAGACGAATCCACTTATTTCAAATGGGACGGCTGCCCGGCGGGCAACTGCAAGATTTGGATAATGGAAAACACGCACGGTGACATTATTGGTGACACCACCCGCTTGGCCAACCTTGCGCCGGGTGTGTATTCGAAGGCCGATCCCCGCGACTCGGTCAAGTCAGTTGCCCTGAGCGACTCCATTCCCAAAAACTGGGAGTACATCTCTTTTAAGGACACCAAGTTTATGTTCCGGTTGTCCTTCGATCCCAAGCCACTGCTGGGCGACATGGTTTTTCTGGGAGAGAAAGACCTCCGGTTGTATATGGAAACAGCGTTGATCGGATTGAAGAATTACCCCCTATACTACCAGAATCGCTTGGACCGAACGCCTATAATGGTTGGGTTTAACCTACCGGCTTTCAAGCTGCTGGATGTGCTATCCGTTGAAGTGGAACGCATGACCAACCCGTGGTTGAATGACGCCTACCAGGTCTGGTGGTATACCAAGCCCATTCCCAATGTGCGCAAAGTGCAGTCCTTAGACGGCGTTTCCCTACAAAATCCAAAGCCCTGGACCAGGGACGACATCAAGTGGTCCATTAACGCTTCCAAGCGTTTGCGTCCCTTTGAGTTAATGCTGCAGGTAGCTAGCGATCACTTGCGGCCCATCGATAGGTTTGGATCCCCAGTGTTTGTGGAAGCCCTGCCGGAAAACTGGAAGTCCTGGTCGGATTGGGGAGCCTGGTATTATTCCTTCCGGCTGCAGATGGAATTGTAGCACCTTTTACCCAAAAATTTATTTCCAAGGAAATGATTCTGGTGATTGAAGCAGAATATAATATTTGGAATAATGAATACATAAGAAGGGAAAAACTATGAGAATTTTGATTTTGAGCTCCGTATTATTTTTCAACATTGTCTGTGCTGCGGATTACTGGCGACCCCTTTTCAACGGGGTTGATTTCACCGGCTGGGTCCCAGAAGGGCCCGGGCCCCTGAACGGTTCCGCCTTCGCCGTTGTGAACGGGACCATTGAGGGCAAAAATATCGCCTCGCAGCCGAAGCATGGCATCTGCTGGTCTGATAAGAAATACACCAATTTCAAAATACGCGTCAAATACAAAGACGTTTTAGGTAACAGCGGTTTTTATTTCCGCAGTGAGCGGTCCTCCAGCATCGTCAGCATCTCAGGAATGCAAATTGAAATCGATCCCTCCCGCGATGCGGGTTCTTTTTATGAAACCGAAGGCCGCAATTGGGTTGCTCAGGTCACACAGGCTTTCCACGATTCGGTCCACCGAAAGAATGACTGGAATGATTTGATGGTCGAGGCCAATGGCACCCATATTACCTCCTGGGTGAACGGAAGGCTGGGCCGCGATGTGCCAAACGACAACCAGGGGCGATTGCAGGGGTACTTCGGCTTGCAGACCCACGGCAGCGCGGACATACAGGTTTTTTTCAAGGAAATCGAAATTCTTGATTCGTCTTATTGCGAAACCAACGCACCTTGCCTTTCCCGTAACAAGGTATGCGATGTCCAACCGAAAAGTACCACGTATCATGCATGCATTGAAAAGTCTGTTGCGGTGATTAAAACGGGAACCAATGGACGATTTTTGGACGCGGGGACCGGTTGCTTGATGGTTAACGTCACGGGCGGCCTGGTTGCCGGCGAATGCCGGCAGTCCTTCGAACTTCTCCCCAACCATTCAAGAGGCATCTTTTATTTTCCGGTGAACGGGAATTTCTCTCATCAAAGCAAGTAATGGGAACGGGTTTGGCGCTCTTCATATTTGACTGGTTCTGAAAGCGTCGAAATTGGTGAACTTGTTAAATAGAGGCGGAAGCGCAGACCAATCTGGCAACCATTAACCAGTCGCCAGAATGGGGGAGCGAGCCCCGCAACCTATGGTCCTCCTGGAGCAAGCCGCCAAGGCCATTACCGCCTAAGGCTAATCCTTAAAGCCGAATAAGGAGATAAGGTTCCGGTCCTGGAGAGTGTCATGCCTTCAATACTCCTCGCCTGCAACCGGTACACCCATAAACCGCCTGCGGTATCCATGGCGGCCTGATTAATACGCCCGCCCCGCATGTCGAATACTTCCAGCTTGCCCTTCCATCCATGCGGTAGAATTACGCGAAGGGTTCGGCCCTCCCAACCGATCCACGCCTCGGCTTTGCCGGTGGCTACGCGCGGTATAGTGCTCAAGGCCGGTGCGCCGGTACCGAGCATGGCTTCCAGGGCCCCGGCCAAATAGGCGAGAGGGGCGTTCCAGTTGATGGCGATTTCGTTCGAAGCATAACTGCATTCCGTATCGGAATAGGACAGGGCCGGGAGCGTGGAGGGGTAGACGCACTTGTCCTGCTGGCCCGAATTGGGGCCGCCCACCAGCATGCCTGGGACGGGCTCGCGCACTCCGTCGGCTGTGGAAGGACGGTGATGCGGAAACAGGGGAGGCTTGGCCCCGAACCCAGTAACGAAGGAGTAACCCGTGGCGTTCCGTCCCAGCAGGTAGTCGAGGGCGTCCCCGGCTGCTTTCAGAAAAGTCGTATCGCCCGTGGCCCGGAAGGCCTGGATGAGGAACATGCCTTGGTTGGCGTTGTTGGAATTGCTGCCCCAGAAGAAATCATTGGTGCCCAGGGGGATGTTGTACGGGGAGGCGAGGGAGCGATCGCGGATGCCCTTAGCCACCGTAACGAGTCGCTGAATGGCCATGGCCGAATCGATTTTCTCGAATCCGCCGTTGACCTCGTCGATGAGGCTGAAGAGCCCCAGGGTCGACACGCTGGGCCAACCGGGTACTCCAAAGGAGGCGGGCAGGTTGCCTGTGGGCGCAGCGGCCACGAAGAAGGAATCCTCCCGGGTCGCCAGGTACATTTCCATGCCGGCCCAGAAGAGCTCATCGCTTGCATTGCCGTCCCCGTATTCCCCGGTATTGATGGCGGGAGCGTAGGCCTTGTTCAGATCCACCTGCTTATAGAAGGCGGAGGGATTCTCACGGGACCATTTCCAGGCCTTGCGTGCCACGTTCAATGCGCTGTCGGCGAATCCGGGCAAGGGCCCGTTGAACCTGCGGAAGAGCCTTGAGGCATAGGCAGCGGTGGCGCAGAGGTCCAGGGTGGCGGTCACGGATTTTTGGACCACGTAACGCTTGCTCACGTCGGCTTCGGGCATGACCATGCCGGAAAAATCCGGCGAGGTGAGCTTGTGGTAGGCGCCGCCGTCGTTGGGATCCTGCATGGCCATCATCCAGCGCAGGTTCCAGAGGATTTCATCCAGCAGATCGGGGAGCGCGTTGCCGCTTTCGGGGATGTTGAGCTTGAGGGTATCGAAGAACGAAGGATAATGCCGATAGAGGGCGAGCAGGGTATAGGTGGAAATGCCCGAGTTCACGACGTATTTGTTATAGTCGCCCGCATCGTACCAGCCTTTGCCCGCCGAGACCACGCTTTCTGCGGGACGCGACGCGCTGGCCGCGGAGGAATGCACGTACGCGCGATTGTCGGGATGCCCGGCATTGCGAGCCCACTTACCCGCATGGGCGGCGGAAAGCACGGCCGAGGCGCGCTGGTAATAGAAAGCGCGGATGGAACCGCGCGTCAGTTCGAGGGCCACGTGTGGATCGATCCGGAAGGGATGGGAAACGCCTAAGCCGGGCACGCCTAGGACATATCGGCCCGAAGCAACGCAAGCCGAAAAGTCCGCCAGGCGCGTCTGTTCGCCCGAGGAAACCCAGAGTTTCGCCTCGCCCAGATCACCAGTGAACACCGTATCGGCCAGGTCCGGCGTCGCAATGAAGAAGGTGGAGGCGGTGGTATTGACCACCACTCCTTTCTTGCTTCCCTGGGGATGGAATCCTACCTGATTGAGCCGGATGTTCGGCGATACCGCTGATACCATGGCTGTGGCCGGTGCCACGGTGAGCGCCAGGCCTGCCGCGAATGCCGCGAAGATCATTAAAAACTTCGACATCGGGAATCCTTTGGTGTTCCCCCCGAAACCCGGGCAATTGCATTTCTTTAGTGGACGAAAGGTAGGGAGGGGTTTGGCGGGCGGAACTCCAAATAGGGTTCGATCGATCCTTGGGAGTCGGAAGCTGACTTCGGATCGGCGGGGAGGAACGCGCCGGGCGCGGCCGGGAGCGGAGACGTATCCATGGAGGACTGGCTGGGGCGGGGAGAGGATGTCTGGCCTCTCGTGGCGCCGGCCTTCCCGCGCGAAAGGTCTTGGGGCATGGGCCCCAGGTGATCCATTTGCCTCAGGATCCAATTCTGGCGGCGTTGGAGATAGGCGGTGGGGTTGACCGGGGACCATTTGCGTGGGTTGGGCAGGATGGCCGCGATCAGGGCTGCCTGTTCCGAAGTCAAATCGGCAGCGGATTTTCCGAAGTAGGCTTGAGCGGCCGCTTCCGCTCCGTATATCCCGTCTCCGGTCTCGATGATATTGAGGTAAACCTCCAGGATACGTCGCTTGTTCCAGAGCAGTTCCAGCAAGAGAGTGAAATAGGCTTCCAGTCCCTTGCGCGTCCAACTGCGGTCGGGCCACAGGAACAGGTTTTTGGCGGTCTGCTGGGTGATGGTGCTGGCTCCCAGTTTGCGTTTGCTCTTGCCGTTGGCGTTCAGGGCGGAGCCGATGGCTCCGAAATCGAATCCGTAGTGATCGAAGAATCGCTGATCCTCGGAAGCGACCACCGCTTCGGCCAGCCGGGGGGAGATCCTGTCCAGGCGGCGCCAATCTTTGTCCAGGGTGGGGGCGTCTCCTTCCATCGCATGTTCCAGGGATCGGATAGCCATCAAGGGAGTGAGGAGGGGAGGAACGAACCGCAATAGGAGAACCGCGGCCACGGTGGAGACAAGGAAGCAGATGACGGCGATGCGGATCCATCGGAGCAGCCGGAACCCCCCTTTACGCATTTTGGGGCGAGGTCCTTTTCCTGAGGATTTTGCGGGTTGTCTGGGTTTCGAAGGTCGCGGCATGGCCAAGGGGGAAATGTAAGTTTATATTCTTGGCCGGTATGAACGACATTCGTCATCTCTCGGTAAAGTCCCGCAGGTTGCTCTTGGGGGCTTTCCTGTTTTACCTGTTCGGGCTGCTCGGATTCGCGGGTGAGGCCCATCACCATGACGAATCCGCGTCCCATGGGCAATCCCAACAGGAATGCCAGCTTTGCCAAATCTCGACTCAGCCCTACGCCGCGCCCGTGCCGATGGCCTGCCCGGAATCCCCGGCCGCCCCGACGGTCCTCGTCGAAGCGGTCTGGCATCACGTTCTTTCCCATCGTCATCTTCCTTTCTCCTCCCGGGCCCCTCCCGCCGTCTGAACCGATTTCCGCCCTCCGGTATCGCCGCGGATCCCTCGAGCGCCTGAAGGCCCTCCTGGAATCCATGCGCAGCCGGTAACGTCCAGGCTACTGGACGCACCCCTCCCAGCCACATTTACGGTCTAAACACTCCAGGAGGATCCATGCATTCATCGATGCCCGGCCTGCGCCTTTCGGCGCGTATCCGGCACACCGCACCCTTCCGCTTCGCGGCAGCGGCCTTTTTCGCTTCCCTTTTCTTTTCTATCCCGTCCATCGTCCGTGCCGGCACGGGCAATCCCGACCTCTCCGCCATAGGCCAGGTATTGGGCGGCTACACGGACGATGCGGCTTCCCCCGACGCCGATGAGACCACTTTGCGTCTCGGCGAGGCCGAGTTAGTGTTCGACGCCTATCTCAATCCTTTCCTCAAAGGCTGGTTCACGGTCGCCGGCGGCGAGGATGGCTTCGCATTGGAAGAGGCATACGCTTCCCTGGTGAGAGGCCTGCCCTGGGGCTTGGCCATGAAGGCGGGTAAATACCGCCTCGGTTTCGGCAAACTCAACCCCTACCATCCCCACTCCTATTCCTTTCTTGAATCCCCGCGCAGCCTCCAATCCGTGTTATTCGGCGAAGAAGGCTTCAACGAGACCGCGGTGCAGATTTCGGCCCTGCTGCCTACACCCGGAGATTGGGCATCCACCCTTTCCGCCGATGTGATTGAAGGCAGGCAATTCCACGGAGGCCAGGAGGGCACGCGCCTGGGCTGGCTGGGGCGCTGGAGTAACGATTTTCTAATCGGGGAATCGGCGGCATTGCAGACCGGCCTGTCCGGGGCCACCGGCATCGACAACCTGGATCGTGAGAGCCGCGCCTACCTGGCCGGAGTGGACTTGAAGGCCCGGTTCATGGTCTCACCCTTGTCGCAATTGATCTTGCAGGCCGAAGGCGTCCTCAAGTATTCGCACTTGGCCGATACGATCACTGGAGGTTATCCGGCGGAGGACCGCATGGGCTTCTATGCTTACGCCGATTACCGCTATCACGCCCGTTGGAACGGAGGGCTGCTTTACGAACAATGGGACGGCGAAGCGGACGTGTCCGTGGTCGACCGCGCTTTCCGCGTCTTCGCGGGATTCGCGGTCCTGGAGGAAAGCACCCTGCTGCGCCTGGTCTACGAGCGGCTCCTCCCCGGTGCCGACGGCGCCGACCCCGTCAATGCCGTTACCCTGCAACTCGTCTTCAGCATGGGGCCCCACAAGCCCCATCAATTCTAGAAAGGACGGACGGATGCTTATCGCCATCAGCCATCGCCATTTCGTTTTCCTCGTGGCCGTTCTGGTGGCCGCGGCTTCCGTTTCCGCCAAGATTAAAGTGGGAGCCTCCCTTACCGATTTTGCTTCCATCGCCTCATACATAGGCGGCGACAAGGTAGAGGTCTTCTCCATCGCCAAGGGAAATTCCAATCCCCATTTCGTGGAAGTGCTGCCTTCGTACATGATCAAGGTATCGAGGGTGGATGTTTTTCTCAGGTCCGGCTTGGCCCTGGATCAATGGGCGGTTCCCATCATCGAAGGTTCGCGCAATTCCAAGATTCAGGTGGTGGATTGCTCCGCCGGCATCGAGGTTCTGGAGAAGCCGGAAGGCAAGGTGGACGCATCGATGGGGGATGTCCATCCCCAGGGCAATCCGCATTATTGGCTCGACCCGGCCAACGGCATCCGCATCGCCGAGCGCGTGCGGGAGGCGTTGAGCAAAGCCGATCCCGCCCATGCCGCCCTCTTCGAGGCCAATGCGAAGAAGTTCAAGGAGGAGGCCGACAGGAAGATCGGGGTGTGGAAGGCCCGTATGGCACCCTACAAAGGCAAGGCCATCGTGACCTATCATTCGTCCTGGGTCTATCTGGCCAAGGCATTCGAGCTTCGCATCGTCGGCTACGTGGAACCCTTCCCGGGCATTCCGCCCACGGCCAAGCATCTGCAAGGGCTGGTGGACCGCATCAAGACGGAAAAAGCGGGCATTCTGATTCAGGAACCCTATTTCGGGGACGCGGATCCCAAGTTTCTGGCGCGCCATACCGGCATCAAGGTTTACCGCTTTACCCCCTCGTGCGTGGGCATCGGGTCGGGGGATTATTTCCGGCATTTCGATGC
Source organism: Fibrobacterota bacterium (assembly GCA_030854955.1). GTDB lineage: Bacteria > Fibrobacterota > Fibrobacteria > UBA11236 > UBA11236 > Chersky-265. Next base: position 12,321 of record JALYSE010000060.1, read on the forward strand.
CATGGTCACGGCGCTTTCGGGAACGGGCGGCTGAAAAATGATGCTCCTGCAATATCCGTTCGCCCTCTCGGCCCTGGCCCTGTGCCTGCTCCTAACCGGGGTCCTAAGCTTCTTCGGCTACCACGTGGTGCGCCGGGGGGTCATCTTCGTCGATCTCGCCCTGGCGCAGGTCGCCTCCCTGGGGGCCTGCGTCGGAATCGCCATGGGTCTGGGGGAGGATCATCCCCTGGAAAACTTCCTGCTGTCCCTGGCCTTCACCTTGCTTGGGGCCCTGCTCTTCTCCTGGTTCCGGGGAAGGAGGACCCTGCCAATCGAAGCCCTTATCGGCGTCACCTACGCCGGCGCCATGGCCTTTTCCTTGATCGTCCTCGAGAAATCGGCGACGGGTTCGGAAGAGCTGAAGGAAATGCTGGTGGGCTCCATCCTGACCATCTCCCCTCAAACCCTGGGTCTTGCCGCAGGCTTGTTCGCCCTGGTCGGTGTCGTTCTCTTCTTCGCGCGCAAAGCGTTGTTCCAGATCACGGAGCATCCCGAAGAGGCACGGCGGCAAGGGCGCAGGATTTGGATATGGGACTTCCTGTTCTACACCGCCTTCGGCATCGTCGTCACGTTTTCGGTGCGGATGGCGGGAGTGCTGCTCGTCTTCGCCTTTCTGATCGTGCCTTCCCTCGCCTCCATCCTGATGGTGCCCGGCACTTGGCGGCGCGTCGCATTCGGTTGGGGTTTCGGAACGGTGGGGTGCATCGTGGGGCTGGAAGCGTCCCTCCGGCTCGACTGGTCGGCGGGGCCGACCATGGTTGCCGCGTTCATCCTCCTGTTGATTGTCACGGGTGTTCTCGCGAAGTTACGGAGAGGGTGATTTCCGCCCCCACGGTTACGGGTAACATTCAAGGTATTGTGGTTCGGGTCGGCCGGTAACGGATATTTTATCCCAAAATCAAGCCCGCCAGGATTTTACCAACTTGGCGGAGGCGTTCAGAGGAGACTGGTCTGAGCGCTCGTGCCTCCGGCTTCAGCGACCGACACCGGTAGCGTTTCCGTTGCGATCGATGCAGGCTTTTCTGATTCCCACTCCAACTCATACCCGCCGTATTTCCGCATGTTGATGACGCCGGTGGAGAGGATCAGGTACTGTCCCTTGATGCCCTGTAATTCCCCGGAAACCTCGGGTTGCTTGTCCAGGTTCAGGGAAGCGACCTTGGTGGGATAGACGAGAACGGGATAGGTAAAGCGGTGCTCCTCTTCAAAGAGCCTTTCCCCTGGAAGCTCCGCCGCCCAAGAGGAGAACAGTTCGTCTCGTTTGGCCTTCAGATCCATGATCTCCAGCTTGCCTTGGAGCATCAGCCTCCAATTGGTTTTGTCCGGCAGGAAATTGGCCAAGGCGATTTCCACCTTACCGGAATCCAGGCGGTTCTTTACGCGCACAATGGGCAATGCCTGGACCGCTCCCTGGTCCATCCAGCGCGTCCGCATCTGGCGGCTCCGGGTGATGCCGACCTTGATTCCCGAGGAGTTTGCCAGGTAAACGGTATGATCGATGAAGCAATGGGCCGTGCCCCACTCGGGCTCGCGGCAAGTCCCGAGATGGTGGTGACAACGTTCCGGCTTCATGATGCACATGTCCGTCTGGGCCAAAGTCTGCATGCAGCGGAAACAATAACCCTGGGAAAAGCTGGTCTTGGTGGCCTTGCCGCAATGGATGCAGAAGATGCGGCCGGTGAACCGGAAGCGGATGGGCTTTCCGATGAGGGGATTGAGCGGGAGCTTTCCATCCCCGATGGGAAGAATATATTCGACGATATCGGCCGGCCCAATTGTTTGGGAGTTATGCATTTTATTGATGGGACCGACTTGTTTTTCCATGGATACCAAGATAGCAATCGGCCTTACGCGCTACTATTATTCCCCGTCACATAGGAGAATGCCAACCATGCTCAAGTTTTACGGATACAAGAAGTTGAGGGAAAACATGGGAAAAAGTCAGTCGGCAAAAACTCAATAAAACCCTTTGTTTACGGGCTTTTTGTAGTCTTACCCTTCTTTTGCCTTCCTCCAAACTTCTCATTTTTTGTTACTCTAATGTTACTCGCCCTGGGCGGGAGTAAAAGGAGTTCAAGAAATGGCCGTCTATATTCGGAAGCGAAAGTTGAAATCCGGAGCCTACCGGGTCTATTTGGACCTCTACCACAACGGCAAGCGATGGACCGAATTTCCCGAGAACCTGATTTTTACCAAGGACTCAAAACGGGAGACTTTGGACCTGGCGGAAAAGCTTGCAGCAAGACGGCAACTTGAACTAGCCCACAATGAAACCGGCTTTTCTCCCTCCCATAAACGAAAATCAAACTTCCTAGTTCTATTCCTTGAGGTGGTTTCCAAAAGAGGCCCCCAATCTCAAGGGTCCTGGAAATCCGTCCATGAATATTTGAAAGAGTTTACCGGCGGACGGGTTCCTTTTTCAGCAATCGATCACAATTGGATGGAAAAATTCCAATCGTTCCTTTTGCAAAAGGTCGGACAAAATACGACCAACCTCTATTTGGGATTGATCAAAACCGCCCTGAAAGAAGCCGTAAAGCAAAAGATTATCGCCCAGAACCCGATAGACCTATATGGGTTTTCAAAGCCAACGGAAACTTCCAAAATCTACTTGGTGGGTGATGAAATTGTTAGCGGGCACTTGAAAATAGACCACCTCCGGGCACTTCAAAATAGGCCACCCCAGCGTGATGAAATATACGCTACTTAGGCCGGTTCAGGCGGTAGCTTTTGCCTTTGAAGGGGAGGGTCCGCGCCTTGTTGCAGGAAACGGTCCAGGATGGCGGAAGTGGCCGCCGTATCGCCGAGGATCTTCCCCCAGTCCTCTACGGGCCTGTTGGTGGCAATCAGGGTGGCGCTGTTGCCGTAGCGCCGGTGGATGACTTCCAGGAGGTCGTCGGCGGCGTTTGGCGGCTTCTTCTTCATCCCGAGTTCATCCACGATAAGCAGTTGGTGGCGGGTCAGGCCATGCACGTACTTCTTGCGGGTGTCGGTGCGGAATGCTTCCTGCATTTCCTCCACAAGGTCGAAGGCGCTTCGATAGAAGACCGTATAGCCATTCTCGATGGCCAGCATTCCCAAGGCGATAGCGATGTGAGTCTTGCCGGTGCCGGGAGGCCCGATGAGTAGCGCCGACTCGTTTTGATGGACGAAGCGGCTGGAGGCGAGTTCCTGGATGCTGCGTTTTTGGATTTCCGGGTTGAAGGCGAAGTTGAAGTCGTCCAGGGTGGCTAGGAACGGGAACTGGGCCAGCTTGATACGCCTTGAGAGTAGCGTGTCCTTTCGCTTCGCCATCTCGTCTTCCACCAAGACTTCCAGGAAGGCGAGGTAGTCAATCTCCTGGGTCTTCGCCATGGCATAGCGGGAGGGCAGGGCCGAGGCCAAGCCGGAGAGGCGCAGTGAGCGCAGGGTGGTTTGCAGTTTTTCCATGATTCAGTTCATCCTTTGGTTGACGTGGTTCTGGTACTCGTCGAGGGAGCGTATGAGTTCATGCTCCTCTGTCAGAGTGTCTTGTGTGTTACCCTTGGTGTTACGTAGCGCTTCGCAGAGGGATTTCACGAAATGGTAGCTTGTGCTGTGCCGGGAGAGCGCAATGCCGGCGGCTTCCTCCAAGTGCGTGGTTGAGAAAGACTTCCGAAGGCCCATCACGCCACGCACCCTCTTGATCGCTCCGACGTCTTGCCGGGACAGTACGTTTCCTATGAGGCGGCCAAAATTAGGGCCGATGCTTTTGGCCCGTTGAAGATGCATGTGTTCTTCGGCCTCCAGGCTCACGGGCTTGTGGGGTGGACGGTGATCGGGCAAGCTGGATGCCTGCGCCTTACCGGAGCGGGAACGGTGGCGGCATAGTACCTTTTCACCGGACAGGATCGTGACTTCCTCGGAATTGAAGTGAACGGTCACGTATGTGCCGATGAGCTGATAGGACGCACTGTAGAAGTTTCCAGCAACTTCAATGTGTCCTTGTACATCCACTTTGCGCTTTCCCACTTTGAAGAATGGGAAACCCGATAAGGGCAGCGGACGAAGGCAAGGTTGTTCGAACTCGACGAACTGTGACCAGACCTGGCGCTTGGTGGTTCCATGGATGGTAACCATACGGTGAACCCCGTCTTTAATCCTAGTTGGACTGGTGGCAGATTTCCCTTCAGAAGGAAATCACCATGCCAAAATCAAGTTCTTATCAAGACCGGGCCCGTCTTCGCCTAACCAGAACCCCGGAGTTCTACCTCAAATTCGTTGCAGCCTATCCCAATAGCGGGCTTCCTCTTTCGCAGTATTGCCGCAAACACCATGTGGGCGAGAGCACCTTCCATAAATACAAGCGAGCGATTGGGGGAGCCAAAGCCATTTCCAAGGGCCTAACCAAAACCGCCCTTCCTCGTATGCTAAAAATCGTGCCGATGCCATCCACCGCCGCTTCGACCCATCCCTTTGAAATCCTTCTTCCCAGCGGCGCGCTGCTTCGTCTTGCTCATCTTGATTCCGAAACAGTAACCGCTCTGCACTCGCTACTTATCGGGGCAACGCCATGATAAGTTTGCCTCCTTCGGTTTCTATTTACCTCTGCGAAGCCCCCGTGGATATGCGTTGCGGCTTCGATGGTCTCGCCGCCATCGTCCGCAATGCCCTCGGACTCAACCCGCTCTCCGGCCATCTTTTCCTTTTTATTTCCAAACGCCGGGATAGGGTTAAAATCCTGTTTTGGGACAGGGACGGATACGTACTCTACTGCAAGCGCCTGGAAGAGGGGCGCTTCCCCTTACCCCGCCTGCAAAAAGCCTTGGGTGGACCACCCGTGGCCACGCTCGCGGCCTACGAAATGACCCTGCTTCTGGAGGGCATTGACCTCGCCGGTGCCAAGCATCGCAGGAGATTCGCCCTTCCAAATCAAGCACTCGCCATTATTTGATCAATTGGGCAGCTTGGGTATGGTAGCGCATATGTTACTTATGATCCATCATGGTCCCCATGCCCGAAGATATCGAACCCGCAGCCTCCATCGAGGAGGCGATGGACCTTTACCGGAAATCAGCGAAAAGCCACAATCATATCCTTTCGGACTACCTTCGCCTCAAGGAACAGTACGAATGGCTCCAAAGGCAGATGTTCGGCACGCGCTCCGAGAAGCTCCACAAAGCCACCCAGAATCCGCAAGGCGAGCCGCCCGGTCAAGACTCTGGCAGCAGCGCCCCGCTCGTTCCCACATCGGTTCGTCGCCTTAAAACTCCCAAAAAAACCGCAGCCTTCAAGGGCCATGGGTGGGGAGTGCTTCCCGATCACCTGGAGCGCGTCGACATCCATCTCCCGCTCTCGCCTGAGCAGCAAAAACTCGTGGATGATGCCAACGGCCAAGGGCTTTCCATCGAGCAGATCCGTGAAGAAATAACCGAACGTCTGGCGATTCGTCTGCAAACACTTTACGTCAAGCGCTTTATCCGCCCGGTCTTCGCCTTGAAGGGGGCTGATGGGAGCAGTCGCATCGTAACCGCCCCCCTGCCGGAAATGCCGGTGGAAAAAGGTCGCGCCGACCTGTCCATCCTCATCTTCCTCGCAGTGGCGAAGTTCGTCGACCATCTTCCCGTTGATCGCATCCGGAAAATCTTTCTGCGCCAAGACGTAAAGCTGCAAAGTTCGACGTTAGGCGATTGGCTTGAATCGTTACACGATATGCTGCTGCCGGTATACCTGGCCATGGCCGATGCGGTTAAAAAAAGCAGCCTCATCCACACCAACGACACCATTGTGAGGGTGATTCGTGATGACAAGAAGCATAAAACCCACAAAGGTAGGATGTGGGTGTACATCGGCGGAGGCAACTGGGTATACGAGTACACGCCTACGCGTGCGGGAGTCAACCCCTCCCGGTTTTTGGAGGGCTTCAAGGGGAAGCTGCAAGCGGACGGCTATGCGGGCTACAATGCCGTGACCGAGCGCGACACCGTAGTGCGCGTGGGCTGCCATTCGCATGTACGGCGCTACTTCGAAAAGGCAGTGGGGCATTATCCGGAGGCGATGGAAATACTGGAGTTGTATCGGCAATTATTCGAAATCGAGCGCTACTGCACGGAGAATAAATCATCCCCATTACGCCGCCTACGCATCCGAAGACTACGCTCAAAGCCGTTGCTTCAGGCGATGAAGAGGTGGATGGAAGCCAAAAAGATAAACGGGATTTTGCCGAAAGACTTGCTGGGAGAGGCCATCGGTTACGCGTTGCCACGGTGGGCTGAATTGGAGGAGTTCCTCAAGGACGGCAACATTCCCTTAACCAATAATATCAGCGAGCTGGCAATGCGTGGCGTGGTCCTGGGAAGGAAAAACTATTTGTTTTTCGGATCGGAAGAGTCGGCGCAGCGGGGCGCGGTATTCTATTCCGTTCTCCATTCGTGCGTCTGCCTTGGGATAAATCCCGAGGAATATTTGCTCGACATCATTACCCGGATGGACGACCATCCTCAAAAGCAAATCCTCGACCTGACCCCGGTGGGATGGCTGGCTGCCCGCCCATTGAAACCACTGCCCTAACCTCCGAATCCAACCGGCGACCCGCACCACTTGTTCATCATACGGGGTTCACCGTATGGTTACGTATGGATGCGCAGGCGTGCCCAACGCTTGTTCCAATGAAAGAGAAGTTGGTTGCCCTCCTCGAGGGAGGATACCTTTCGACCCTTGAGCGCATTGCCCTGCGTGTAGGCGATGTCCTTTTCCACGCGGCCCTTTTGCTGGGGTTGATAGGCATCGCAAGGATTGATCACGAAGCCATACCACTTCGAAAATGCCACGTACACCGGATTCAAAGTGGGCTCATAGAGATGAGCCCGAAGGACGCCGGACTTGAGATTGTCGATCTTCACGGTTTCCGCGACACCGCCGAAGAAGCCGAAGGCATGCTCATGACAGCGCAGGAATGTTTCCACATCCTGGGCGTAAACGAGTTCTTCGAATGCGTGTCGGCTGAAGGAAAGGGTCATCTTGAATAGCCAGCTCCGCCGTTTCTGAGGGCCGTCTCCGATCATCGGGCCTTGGCTGAAATCCACTTGTGCTTCCCCTCCCGGGAACACCGGAAGCCGTTCAAAGAAAGCAGGCGCTTTCTTCCTGACCTTGCGGATGTAGCGCTTGATGCTATCGTAGCTTCCGTGATACCCTCCGTCCTCAACGAGATCCTGGTAGATCCGCTGGGCGGAAAGACCACTCAAAAGTCCACCCTGGATGGCCGGAAGGTAGGGTACGAGCAGTGCGTTGCGGGGAGGTGGAAGCGGCGGCGGCAAATACTCCTTGTCGGACCCGGCAAGGAAGGTATCGTCATCGACCGGATAAGGGTCGCCCGACCCGCTTGGGTCGCCGACCGGTCCTTGACCGGCGACCGGTGTTTCACCGGCGACCGGTCCTTGACCGGCGGGCACTTGTGGATCATTTTGCCCTTTTTCGTCCGAAAAGCCGGGGGGCAGTTGTGGCCTATTTTGGAGGGACTTCCGGTACTTGGCGACGGTGATTCGGTGGACATGGGTCTCCCGCTGGATCCGTCTATCGGACCAGCCCAGGCCGATCATTCTCTCAATAACGTGTTTTTTGCTCATTCTCAGAACATTCCCTATGATGACTTTCCCTTCTCTGGCGAAAAGGGAAAGGGAGGTTATTTACCGTTCTGGGGTGGTCTATTTTGAAGTGCCCGGCAGCAAAGTGTGGCCCTTCAGGCCGGGAAATGAGAGCATTTAGTATGGGGGGGGGAGAAAAGTATATTAAAAAAACTCAAAAAATATCCTGAGATTGGAAATCGGAAAGTACGATAAGAATATCCGGAATGCAAAAATTTGAAGTAACCAAGAAAAAAACCGGATATCAAAGCAGGGTTAGCATTCGAAAGGTTAAATCATGAATTCTGAAACTAAAGAAATTAATTTGGCGCATTGTATTTATGCAAGTGCTGCAACAGTAGAATTTTCAAATTTGGATATTTCTACTCTTTTAGAAATATCCAGGACGAATAATTCTAAACTTGGTGTTACGGGGATATTACTTCATGACTCAGGCTCGTTCTTTCAGGTGTTGGAGGGAGAGCCGGAAGTAATAACTTCTCTATACGAAAAAATAGGAAAAGACAAAAGACATAATCGAGTTAGCAAAATTATTTTTGAATCAATAGAGTCGCG
>JALYSE010000061.1 GCA_030854955.1 Fibrobacterota bacterium
ATGCTCAAGGAAGCCGATGCCGCCACTTTCTTCCGGGCACCGGCGAACATCCGCGAGGAATTTCCGCAGTACGGCAATCTGCATGAATTCAAAGACCTGAAGGAGTTCATCTCGAACTCATTGTGATCTTCTAACGAGGGTATAATCCCGCCGTCCTCTCCACCAGCCAGGCCCGGATATCCGCCAATTCCACGGGCAGGAGGGTATGGTCCTTGTCATAGCCCTTGAAGGAGAGGTCGATCCCCAGAGACTTGAGATGGGCGTACTGGGTTTCGACCTTGGTGTAGGGCAGCAGAGGGTCCCGTATCCCGTGGGTCGCCAGGATTTTCTGGCTGGAGGCCGTCGGCGAGAAGGCCGCAGGATATTCCTCTTCGAAGGCCAGCCATCCCGATATGCCGCAGATCCCGCCCAGGACAAGATCGGTGCGCAGTCCCACGTCCAGGGCCATCAGGCAACCCTGGCTGAATCCGGCGAGGATGATGTTCCCAGGCTTGATGCCATGGACGACCAGTTCCCGGAGCAACTCAAAGAGAAGCTTGCGGCTGCGGAGAATGCCGGGCACGGCGTCCTCCATGTATTGTCCGCCTCCGGAAAAGTCGAACCAACTGAATCCTCCATAGTAATCGTCCGGCGCATTGACGAGCAGGTAGGACAGGTTTTCCAGACGTAGTTCCCCGGGCATCCAGGTGAAGCCGTTCAAGGAGTCCCCTAGGCCGTGGAGCATTACCAAGACCTTTTCCTCCGGTCCGGGCCGGAGGGCGGGTACGTATTTATGTTGGAACAGGGCGGTCTTGAACATGGTACTCCGCTGATAAGGGTTTTATAAAGTAGCAAAGGAGCCGTTCCGCAATTAATTTGCACCCATGAACATGAAGGTCATCGACGTCAAATCGCCCATCGGATTCATCGGCATCGGCGTCATGGGCGCCTCCATGGCATCGCGCCTTTTGGAGGCTGGTTACGAACTGCGGGTGCATACCCGCACCGCCTCCAAGGCGGCATCCTTGCTCGAACGCGGGGCCATGTGGTCCCCCGGAGCTTCGGATGTGGCGGCCCAATCCCGCGCGGTGATCACCATGCTCGGCTTTCCCGAAGACGTGGAGGCCGTCTATTTCGGGGCCGGCGGCGTCCTCGAATCCGCCAGGCCCGGAACCCTGCTCATCGACATGACCACCACCCGGCCGGCCCTTTCACGCCGCATCCACGCGGAGGCGAAGCAGCGCGGCCTGGAAGCCCTGGACGCACCCGTTTCCGGCGGCGACGTGGGCGCCAGGGAGGGGAAACTCAGCATTATGGTGGGCGGGGACGAAGACGCGTTCAACGCGGCCCGGGAGCTTTTCAAGGTGATGGGCTCCCGTTTCATCTTGCAAGGGGGATCCGGAAGCGGCCAGCGCGTGAAGCTATGCAATCAGATCGCCGGCTTCGGCAGCACCTTAGGCGCTTGCGAGGCCCTGTCCTTCGCGGTGCGCGCGGGACTCGATCCGGCCAAGGTCCTGGAATCCATCGGAGCCGGCGCCGCTTCCAGCTGGGCCTTGTCGAACCTGGCACCGCGGATTATCCGGGGCGATTTCGAGCCCGGATTCTTTGTGAGGCATTTCCTGAAGGATATCAGGCTGGCGCTTGAGGAGGGAGAGGCCATGGGCGCGTTCACCCCGGGGCTGGCGTTGGCCAAGGAGCTTTACGCGAGCCTGGAGCGATTGGGGATGGGGGAGAAAGGCACGCAGGCCTTGTACCTGCTCCTGGCCGGAGCGGGAACTCAAGCTCCCCAGGCGGTGCCGAATCCTTAGTCGCGAGCTTGCTGCAGGCGGGCGATGCGCAATTCCAGGGGAGGATGGGTGGACATGAGGGCCAGCATCCGGGAAGGCTTTCCGGAGATCTTAAGGGTGGCCAAGGAGGCGGCCCGTCCGTCTTCCCCCTCAGGGTTCCTGCCCATGTTCCGGCTGAGGGCCTGTAGGGCGCTCACCATTTTCTCCCTGCCCGCGTAGGCGGCGCCGCCCGCATCCGCGCGGAACTCGCGGTAACGGGAGAACCAGGCCACCACGATGAAGCCCAGGGGGCTCAGGATAGCTTCCAGGAACATGACCAGAAGAAAATTGCCGCCGAAGCTGGAGCCTTCGCCTTCGCCCCGGGTCCTGCTGCTGATGGCCATGGCGATGACACGGGCCAAGAACATTACGAACGCGTTGATCACGCCTTGCAGTAAGGTCATGGTCACCATGTCGCCATTCGCCACATGGGCGATTTCATGGCCTACGACGCCCTCGATTTCCTGTCGGTTCATGCGCTTGAGCAGGCCCGTCGAAACGGCCACCAATGCCCGGCTGCGCGTGGGACCGGTGGCGAACGCGTTGATCTCCGGGCTTTCATAAACCCCCACTTGGGGCATGGCGGGCAGACCTGCCTTCTGGGCCAGGGAATGCACCATCTCCACCAGATCGGAGTACTGCCCGGGCTGGCGGGGATCGATGACCTTGACTCCCATGGACATTTTCGCGACAATCCGGGAAATGGCCAGCGAGATGAACGCGCCGGCGAAGCCCCAAACCAGGCAGAAAAGGAAGAGTCCAGTGTAGTTCGCGCCATAACCCTGCAGCAGGCGGTTGACGCCCAGAACATTTAGAATCAGGGAAATGGTGATAACCACCAGAAGGTTGGTGGCGATTAGCAGAAGAATACGTTTACTCATTATCGGGTTAACTCCTGAAAGACTTAGAAAATATTATTTTTGTGGCTCCAAGGCCCATAAGCCATCTCATTTTGGGACGCAACATCCTTAATCGAGTCAAATTGAAACGGAAAACCAGGTATTTCATGCGATACAGCATAATTAAGCAAACGCAGGGCCAAAACAAATGATGCAAGCACTCTCGGATCCGCAGATTTGGATAAGTCTGGTCACCTTGACCCTTCTGGAAATCGTTCTGGGCATCGACAATATCGTCTTTATATCCATCCTGGCCGGCAAGCTTCCGCTGGAACAGCAGGCCAAAGCCAGACAGCTTGGTCTTGCGGCCGCGCTGATCACCCGGTTGATGCTCCTCGCTTCGCTTGCTTGGATCGCAAAGCTGACCAATCCGCTTTTCACGATCATGAAACAGGAAATCTCCGGGCGTGATCTGGTCCTGATCCTGGGAGGCCTCTTTCTGCTCTGGAAGAGCACCGTGGAAATCCACGAGAAAGTGACTCACGAAGAGGACATGGCCGGCAACCCTCTCGGAACCACTAAAAAGAAGGTGGTGAGTTTCGCCAGCATCATCTTTCAGATCATGCTTTTGGACATCATCTTCTCCCTGGATTCGGTCATCACCGCCGTCGGCATGGTGGACAATCTCTATGTCATGATGACGGCCGTGGTCATCGCCGTGATCATCATGCTGGTGGCGGTCAATCCCATTAGCCATTGGGTGAATGAATATCCCACCATTAAAATGTTGGCGCTTTCCTTCCTGCTTCTGGTGGGTATGGCTTTGGTGGGCGAAGGCTTCGACGCTCACATCCCCAAGGGCTATATCTATTTCGCCATGTTCTTCTCCATCGGCGTGGAGGCCCTGAACATCCGAGCCTCAAAAGGCAAAAAATTAGATCCGGTGAAAAATGGCTAAAAATCGCCAAAAGCGGCAAGCGACACGGTAGTCTTCAAGCGGAATTAATATTTCCCAAGGACATGAGTTCCCAGACGAATCGGAGCCGGCGGTGGATTTCAGGATCTTAATTGGAGCAATTGCGCTCTTTGTTTTATCCGGCTGCAGGCTTCCCGAGCAGAGGCAGGCATTCTATCCCAATGGATTCCTTAAAGAACGCTACTGGGTCTACCGCGACAGCGGCAGCGAGGTCATGCATGGATTGTACACCAGCTGGTTTCCGAACGGAGAGCGCGAAGTGGAAATCCACTACCAGGACGGATCCGAGGTCACCAAAACCTATTACACCGAACGTGGCTCCGTGCTGGGCAGCCTCAACCTAGCCGAGTTCCGCGAGCCCTGAACCTTGCAGGGGCCGATTCCGGCCCGGCCCTATTGGCTGACCTCTCCAACACGCCCTAGTCTGCGCCCCCAGGAGGCTCAGAACCATTTCTTCTTGACGAAATACAGGATGCTTGATCCCGCCAGCAAGGTCGATATCCCGATTACGATGTAGAACGAGACCGGGCTGTTCTGGATGGGGAGCGGCATAAGGCCTTGACCATGTTCAGCAACTTGAAAAGCGCTTCGTTCTTCATCCTCTGCCGTAACTCCTTCTCGAGGATCGCGGTGAAGGCGTCCAGCTCCCGGAATTCCCCGTTGTCCTTGCGATAGGTTTTTGCAACGGTAACATGGCTGGCGCATCTCCTGAACCTCTGGCGGCATAAGCTCCGGAGTGTTGCGGAGGCGGAGCACTAGGATAGAATTTCCTTCCTGGAAAAATTTCCAGCGATTTCTGGGGACAGATCTAACGTCGCCAATCCGATTGATGTGTTCTCATATCGTCCAGGTAAAATCATGGTAAATTCTCCCCCTCACCCTGTTTGATTTGGAGGGGTTTTCGCTTACTTTCAACTGTAAGCCAAGGTGTTACGTTACTCCTGAGAAGGGGTAGCTTGCAGGTTGCGAAGCTTCCACGTAATGAATCGGGGCCGGAAACTTCCGGCAAGAGCCGGCCTCTCCGGCGAAAACACAGAACTGAAAAGAAACCAGGAATAATAAAATTGAGTAGCAAGTTCGAAAATGGAAAGGGCTCGGCCGATAGTGAGTTCGCCACTCGTTGGGATGAGCAATGGTCCCGTCAGTATGGGCACCTCGTTCGCTTCCGCGCCAAGCATAAGCAATCCTGGCCGTCCACCCTTGAAGAATTTCCCAAGGGCAACCGCCTTGGCCAATGGGTCCATCGCCAGCGCGACCTCCAGGGCAGGAAGAAGCTCACCCAGGGCCGCCTGAAGTTGTTGAATAAAATCGGTTTCCCGTGGGAAAAGACCGACGAGCGCGAATCCCATTGGAACGAGCAGTTGCAGTACCTCAAGGGTTACCGCAAGGCGAATCCAGGTGAGTGGCCTTTTGCCCGGGAAGAGTTCCCCAAGGGCAACCGCCTGGGACTCTGGGTCTGGCGCCAACGCCAGAATTATGCGCGTAAGAAACTCGAGAAGGACCGCCAGCAGGCCCTGATCAAGCTTGGCTTCCCCTTGGTCCTGCCCGACAGCTGGGAAGGCCATTTCCAGACCTTGAAGGAATACCGGGTGAAGCATCCCCAGCGCTGGCCAAAGGCACGCGAGGAGTTCCCCGCAGGTAACCGCTTGGGTCTTTGGTGCCATCTCCAGCGTTGCGCCTACAAGGTGGAAAAGTTGCTGCCGGAGCGGATCACGAAACTGAACCGCGTCGGCTTTCTCTGGAGCGTGAAGAACCTGGGCTGGATGAAATACTACGAACAGCTCAAGGATTACAAGAAGAAGAATCCGGGTAAGTGGCCAGCCCTTGAGGCTGCGGCCCTGCAGGACAAAAAACTGATATCCTGGTGCAGCGCACAGCGGCATAAGAAGAAACTGAAGAAGCTAGACAGGGATAAGACTGAGCTGCTGAATAAGTTGGGATTCCGTTGGTAACACGCGAAAGCCGCGTGGGGGGATGGCCTCCCGGGGCGGCACTCCGCCCTTAAGGCTGGACAAAGCATTGGTTCTACATAACGGCCGCGGGGATGCTCCCTGCGGCCGTTTGCATTTGCTCGCGGAATGAAGGTCAACGTCGAGTTGACTTCCGCAGCCGCTCGCTCACGCCCCCGCGTCCGTCCACCGCCAAGCGGGCTCCATGATGCCCCGGGAGGCCATCCCCCCACGCTTCCCGCACGTCGTCGACATCTACTCTGTCTTTGGCTTTGATACATTCTGCCGTGGGCATTCGGGCGATGCATTGGTTGCGGGAGTGTTTGCGCGGGTTGGGTCGAAGCGGTGGGATTCGGGACTGCGCTTTTCGGATGCGCCGCAGGGCGGATACGCGCGGCATTGAAGGCTGCGGTGAGGGGAGGGGAGGGTAGGAGAGGATGCGAGTGGAAAGCTGTGGATGGAAGGGGAGTGGACGTTTTCGAGAATGGTCGATAGGGGTAACTTATGAGTTTCCCTAAAAACTCGCGTCGATGCTGAACTGCTGGCCACCGCCCAAGGGCTCGTCTTCGTTCAGGCCGAACTCATAACCGTAGTTGAGGGCGATTTTCATCTTCAGGGATTTGTCCTTAAGCCCGTCCGTGTCCAGACCTAGGCCGACGGACAACTTGCGCACGGCTTCGCGGCCGAAGATTTCGTGGAGACCGCAGCGCAAGGCGAGGAAATCGAAGAGGACCTGTTCGCCGCCCAGACGAATATGATCCGTCTGGTCCGCGTAGACGCCTTTTTGGCCGTCCATGAGCAGGAGCAGGCTGCGGGCGACCCGGTAGGATGCGCCCAGTCGGTATTCCGGCGGGAGCACCTCGGTATAGGACTTGTTCGTGAAGGTGTTGGAGTGGCGCAGGAAGCCTGCAGCGTCCCGCACCGCCAGGGCCGCCGTAATCTTGTCGTTCAACCGCGCCTGAAACCCCAGGTCCAGGCCCATTCCCGCGCTATGCCCGGTGGAACGGTCCAGGCCTTGGCCGGATTCGCCCACTTGGGCCAGGTAGAGCTTCACTTGCGCGCCCACCTTGATGCCTGACCAATACTTACCCAAACCTCCCAGGTCGCAGGCCAGAGCGCCGTGCAGGGTGGTCTCATTGGCCAGGCCGTCGCCTTCGAATTGCATTCCCAGACCTTGCGACCATTGATGGTACAAAGGGCTGGAGTAGGCCAGGAAAAAGGAAGGAGAGCCATCGGGCAGGCTACGCTTGGCCGCCACCACGCTTTCCCGATCCGATTGCGCGACGCCGGCGGGATTCATCAACAAGGCGAGACCGTTGTCCACGTGGGCGATGCCCGCCCCGCCCATGGCCGCGTACCGGGCTCCCAGGGTGGGGACTACGAAGAATCCGCGCAGGAAGGATTTTGAACCCGATCCGGAAAGCATGGCCCGGGAAGGGGACATGGCATTGCCGTCCTTCTGAAGGAGCCGCCCCTGGCTCCAGGCCAGACCCGCTCCGGCCAGCAATACTCCCGAACCCGCCCAGCCCCATCGCATCCGGTTGTCGACCGTATCCTTGGGGTTGAGCCAGGGAATGTCATGCCATTGCCCGGAGGCAAACAGGTTTCCCTCAATGCCCGGACCTTCCCGCTTCCCCGTCCAAGCTGAATGCACGGCGTTCCAGGCATCGTTTCCGCTCCGATCCGGGTTGGCCAAACGCATCGCAGCCTCTTGGGCGAAAGGAATCAATCCGTTCCCCTTCGGCCGGCCCCAAACATGCGCCGCCCGCCGGATCTTGGCTTCCGGAACCTCCGCCAACACCAGCTTCAGCACCGACACGGAATCCATCATGGAATACTGCGAGGCCATCACCAGCACGCTCGAAAGCCTTCGGGCCACGGCCGCCAGACATCGCTCCGAAAAGCAATCCCGCGGCAAGGAGTCCCTTCCCACCGCGCGCGCCGTTTCTTCCGCGGTCAACACCCAGAACCTTCCGGACTGCGCCAGTCCCAATCGCAATGCCGCTTCCACCTTTTCGAAATCCCCGCCGCCCCCCCGGGTCCCCGCCCCAACTGCCATGGGCAAGATCACCAGGGTCGGAGTGCCCCACGACTGCAAGCTCCCTTCCTCCGCCGCACCTGCGTTCCGAGGCGCTTCCTTCCCGATCCTGGCGTCTCCCGTATCGCGCGATCCGGCTTCGGGACCTACGGCTCCGGAATCCGGCCGGACCACGCCGCCAGGGATGGAGTCGCCATGCGTGTGCGGAGTACCTGCGGCCTCTCGGGTAGCATCGATTCCCACCGGCTTTTCCTCTCCGCTTCCGGAATCCCGTCCCTCCTTCATTCCGACGCCGGTGGAATCCCGCCGAGCCGCCTTCGTCCAATCCGGACCTTTCCCTACGGAATCCGGGAAATCGCCCAACACCTCGCTTGCTCCGAAACTCCCCGCCTCGACTGGGGTCCCACCGGAGTTACCTCTGCGCTCCACCGCCGTCACGGGCCCGATGGCCAATGCGAGCGTCAGGCGCAATACCATCAGACCCCAGCGACCGCCGATCACTGGAATACCACCACGGGTTTGATGATCTGCTTCGTCTTCGAGGACCCCGTGGTCCTGACGGAGATTTTGACGAGGTACCGCCCGTTCCGTGCCCACCTACCCCCGTCGGCCTTGCCGTCCCAATAGAAATCCACCTGCGCCTTCGGTACGGTCTTGTGGTCCACCAGGAGGCGCACCAATTCCCCGTCCCGGTTGTAGATCTTCACCGAAACCGTTACCTCCGCGCTGCGATCCGATTCGGGAAGGAGGCGTATTCGCGTTCCGTATTGGGTGTTGCCATCGCGGGCAGCGAGCACCAGGGGGCTGAAGGGATTGGGCAGTATCTCCACCTCCCCGGCGGTCAGCCCCTGGGAGGCGCCGAGCAGGCCGTAGTAACTGCCGTCCATTCCCTCCATTTCCTCCATCTCCGCCGTCAAGGCCGCCCGGCCGAAGGAGTTGGTGTCCGTCTTTGCCGAATCGGTCAGGTCCTTCCAGTCCAGCTTCATCGATTCAAATCGCTTCATGGCGTGCTTGCGGCCCGCCGTAGCGGCGGGAACACCCAAGGTCAGCCGGGGCGGCGCGGCGAAGACGGCTCCCGAGGGATTGGAAATCTCGTACAGGCTTCCAGACACGGCGTAGGCGATGCCACTGGAAAAGGTCTTGGCCACCCGGCGTTTATACATCCTGAGCACCGCCTGGCTTTTGTCCGTGAAGGCGGAGTCGGGCAGGAGCATCTCGAAACCCGGGTCGTGAAAGATGAGCTTGGCCGTGGCTCCGGGCAGCAAGGTCTGGCCCACGTTCAGGCCCCGCGAGGCGGAATCGCGGTATGCGCCCAACTCCGTAGCCGCTTCCGATCCGTCCGGATTGACCTGCTTGGCGAAAATGCGCAAGGGGCCGATGAAACGCGGATCCAGGTTCACCTGCATTTCCGAGATGGCGCCCGCCTGAGGAGGATCCAAGGTGAGGACGGGATTGGGAATCACCGGGGTGGGGGGCGTGGTAGTGGTGTCGTATCCGGTAACGTATAAGCCGAAGGATGCGGGAGCGGGGATGTCCGCCACTTCGCCCAGGGTGGATCCGAGCACGAGTTTGTTGATGACCGCAGGAACGACCTTGGCCGGAAGCATCAAGGTCTTCTCAATTCCATCCAGAGAGACGGTCACCGAAAGGGTGTCCCATCCCGCCGAAGCAAGGCTTCCGTTCGCGGTGGTAGGACCGCCGTGTGCTGCGGAGTTCGCATTCCGTTTGCCCAGGGCGGTCGTGGGCGCCGAGGTCTGGTAGGTCAGGGTCCGCTTGGATCGCTTGTCCAGCTTGATGGAAAGCGACGCGTCCGCGCTCCAGGTAATTGACCCGCGCGCGTCGACGAGGGAATCCAGACGGCGTCCCGCCGCATCGTAGGCATGGAGGTGGAGTTCACCCCGGGTCCGGGCGGGAAGGCGTAGGCTGTCTCCGGCCCCGATTTTCAGGGAGGCCAGATCGCGAGAGGGCGTGACAAGTGCCTGGAACCGGCGCGCGGGCTCCTCGTTGGAATATCGGAAAAGGCCGGATTTGAGGACGAAGTAATAGGTGAGCAGTCCCCCTTGCGGACCGGGACGGAAGCGGAGGGTGCGCGGCCCCAGCGGTCCGAAAAGCTGGGAGGCGGGAACGCGGAAGGAGTCGATGGGAGCGCCGTATCCGTAAAAGATCACGGCGGAATCGATGCGGGCCTGGGCGTCCAGGACCAGGGGGGTCTCTCCATTATGGAAGGAGAGCGGCGCGCTTTGATAGGTGAACGGAAAGGTCAGAGTCAAGGTCGTGTCCACGCTTCCCGTGGACGGCAGGAAGAAGGAATGCCGGGAGAGGGGGATGAGGGCAGCGCTGTCGGGCTGGGCGTTGAAAATATAGGTGCCCGACGCCGCCTGGCCCAGCCTTTGTCCCGCGAGAAGCTCCATGGCCTGGGGCGTGATCAACCGGATCGAACCTTTGGCTGGATTCCCTCCTGCGGTCATGGCGAAGGTGATCGATTTGACCGCCTTCTTCAGGGTCAGGTCCAGTCCCAGCCGCCAGGTCCCATTGGCGATGGTGATTTCCGGCTCCGCGTCCAAGCCATAGCCGGGGAAGCCGCAGGCGAGGCGGTAGGTGCCGTCGGGAACGCTTTCCAATGAATAAGAGAGGGTTCCCAGCCCGAAGGATTCCGGGGCGGATTGGGGCGTGGCGGTGGCCACCACCGATAAAGTGGCCGAGTTGAGAAGGCTGACCGAGACTGCAGAGGGATTTACGATGGTATCCGGGGAAATCCGGAGGGCTCCCCGGATGGACGCGAAGCCCTGCAGGGAGAGGTCTTGGTTAAGGGTCGAACGCGACGTTGTGATCCTGACCACGACCGACTCCGGCAGGGCTTTGCCCGGGCGCGATGCCTTGAGAAGGTAGGCTCCCGTATCCGCCGAAAAGGAGTATTCGCCGCGCAGATCGGCTTCGGTCTTCTGGGAGGTTTTTCGCGCCAGGTGGATGAGCTCAAGCGCCGCGCCGGCCAGGGGGGAGGATTGCGGGGCGGCGGCGGTCGGCCATACCAGGATGGAAATCCGGCCCTTGACCAGGGAGGCGCCGGAGGCCAGGGTGAATCTCAGGTTGATCGCTTCCGTGAGTTGCACGGCTTTCTGTTCGGAGGTGAACCCGGAGCGGGACGCGATCACGGTATAGCCGCCGGGTGTGAGGAAGGCGGAGAAGCCTCCCTTGTCATCGGTCAGCAGGCTGCGCTCGACGGCGTCGGACGCCGTCTTGATGATGATCAGGCAACTTGCGAGCGGCGCCCCCTTGTCATTGACCACCGTTCCCGTCAGGGAGCCTCGGGCCCGGGCCAGGATCAGCTTGCCCAGGTCCGCCGACTTTCCGGACGCCAGGGAAACCACCGTGTCTGGCCGGGATTGATAGTCGGGCTTGGCCAGGGAGACGGAATGGGTCCCCGCCGCCACCCCCAGAAGGAAGAAGCCCTGGGCGTCGGTCGCGGTGCTCACCGTCTTTCCCCCGCCGGAAGCAGTAACATTCGCGTTAACCAGGTCGGCCCCTGACAGGTCGACGGCGCGGCCGGTTATGCGGGCCTCGGCGGAGGGGAGCAATTGATCGACGTTCATCGGCGCCTTCAGGCCTAGGGTCACGGTGCGGGTCTGGCCCAGGTATCCGTCCTTGGAAAAGGCGAGGGAATAGCTTCCCACCGCCAGGACCTTCTCCGCCTTTCCGAAATTGGTCGTGAACAAGGGCAAAGGATCCGCGCTTCCGTCCAAAGGCGTCACATCGATGCGGACATCCCCGAGAGCCAACGCGTCGCCGGCCTGGCCCTGCGCGGTTGCGGTCGATCGCACCGTAAGGGAAAGGGTCTGCACGTCATTGCGGAATTGGAAGGAGGTCGTGTCGCCCACCACGCTTGCGCCGGACTCGTTCACGGCGAAAACCTTCCAGATATAGCGCTTGGAAAGCAGGGTGCGCTTGGCGTCGAGAATGGCGAAGGTATCCGTCACCTCGCTTTGCCAGATGGGGAAGAGCACGTCGATATCGTCCTGGTTCTCCAGGGAGTAGATGAAGATGCGGTAGGTGTTGGCAGCCGCTCCCCCGGAGCCCGCCTTGGCCTTGGTCCAGCGGAAGGCGATGGTGCTGTCCCTGGCCACGGTAAGGATTTTGTCCTGGGTGGGATCGAGATTGCGGGAAGGCGCAAGTGCGGGTCCGCTGGGCTGGATGGTGAAGAGCTTCAGGCCCTGGGCCTTGGCGGACGTGGCCAGGGCGCTGCGGCCGTCGTAATTGTTCAGGATCACCAGGTTATAGGGAACATTGGGGGACAAGGGGGGAGCGGGCACTTTGGCGAACGTCCCGGAAGGATCAGGCGTGCCGTAGGCGATGCCGGTCTTGGTGGTGATCACCTGCCAGATGATGCTGGCCCCCCCCACGGTCCCCTTTTCCGTATCGATGTCCAGGGCCTGGTCGCTGAGGAGCAGGTGGTAGGCGGGGACCCCGGGCACGGCCGACCAGCTGATATTGGGGCTATAGGAGGTTTCCTGGGCCTTGGGCGCGGTGATGGAGGCGGCCTGTCGGGTGACGATCCACAGGGGTATCTCGGGTGATACGGCCTTGCCGTCCGGGCAATAGGCCACCAGATGATGGATGCCCAGCCCCAACTGGGGTCCGATCTTTCCGGAGTCGTTGTCCGAAGCTTTGAATGCGAAAATCACGGCGCTTGAGTCCGGGGACAGGGAGCGAGCGGCGATGATGCGCGTGGCGTGTCCTTCCAGGGCGTTCCCGGCGGGCGTGGGGCTGCGATACAGGGCACAGGAATCCGGGGGTTTGGCCGCTGGGGGATTGGGCCTGATTGCGATGCGCACCAGGGAATCGAGAAAGACTTCGCCTTTGGGGGCGAGGACGAAGGAGAGTTGGGTCTGGGTCCAGCCGGTGGAGCATAGGACGATGAGATTCAGAATCGCAAAATGAAAATGGATTCTCTTCAAAACGCATAACTCACGCCCGATCGCACAGCGGGCAAAGGTGAAACGAAAAAGTCCGTGAAGAAAACCAGCGGGTGCCCCCAGGTGAACCCGAAATGGAAGATGGGCACCAGCGGGTCCCCGTTCCATTCCAAGGGCGATAGCCCGGACATCAGCTGCTCCTGGTTCCGGTAGCTCATGTTCAGGGTGTGCACGCCCAGGTCCCCGTGGAACCAGCCCAGCTTGGCGCTCAGGCACAGCACCTGGTCCGGAAACAGATCCAGGTCCACGAAATCCTCGGTATCTTCCGCCACCGCCTCGGTATGGATGGAAACCCGTCCGAACACCTTGGTGTAGCTCAGGGAAAGCCTTTCCGGCCAGAGGTCGATCGAGATCGTGTGCGATTGGGGCAGAAGCAGGATGAGCCGCTCGCGGATATGGATGTTTCTTTTACCGGTCTCCCCGTCCAGTAGGCGCCGGAGGTTGTCCGAGGCCAGAAACGAATCCGGCTCGGTGAAGCGGGGTTCGAAGGTTCCGGGGTCGATGAAATAAGGGACAGAGTAGGTAACGTCCACGCGACCCTTGGCCGCCATGCGCGCTCCCATGCGGGATACCAGGCGCACGGGCCCCACGCCCACGGCCATTTCCGGGCTCCATGTCTTGCCTTCATAGGAGCCGTCGGCGGTGCCGTATACCTTGTCGTCGGGATATTCCACCAGGAACGAGGTGTTGCCGGCGTCCCCGCCCACGGCGATGCGGCCGGAAAGGTCTGGCTTAAGGTCGCCCGAAGTGCGGGCGTTAAACTGGTGCTTATGGATCTGGAACCCCAGACTCACCAGGGGCGAAGGCCGGAATGCGTATCCGAAGGTCAGGGATCGCCAATGCATGTCGAAGAGAAGCGGCATGTGGATGCTGCCCTTGAGCAGCACCGAGCCGGTGCCTTCCAGGGTGGTGTCCAGGTTGAAGCGCGCATCGCCCAGGGCTCCGGACACGGTCAGACTGGCGTTCTCGCGCGCGGCGAAAAAAGCCACCCCGCCGAAAAGGGGAGCGGATACGTCCACATGGGCGTTGAGATTCTGGGAGATGCGTGCGAACAGTTCCGGGATGACCACGGAGGAGTCGGCGAAGGACCCCAGAAACCGCTGGGCCTGGGCCGAGGCCTGGAACGGCAGGTTGAGGCTGACCAGGGCGCTGCCCTTATCGAACGGCCGTGAAAGGGGCGATTTCAGGAAATCATAAGAGAAGGCGCCGCTCAATTCGGCATCTGCCTTGCCGATCAGCAGCATGGGTTGGCCATGGGCGGTCGGGAAAAGGCACAAGAGAACGGCCAGAGCAGGCCAGAGGTGAGCGGGTACCACCCCCCGAGTGTAGCATTCCCGGGCGGGTTAATTCCAATTAGGACGGGTGTTTAGCGCAAATCGGGAAGAGACCCTTTTCGCACACTTGCTTGGGAGTGAAGGTGACGGGTCAGCCGCCCTGGTCCCGCAAGAGGAATGAGGCGATTGAAGTCCGGAAAGTCGGCTGGGTGGCCCCGAAAGGCCGCCCCAGGGGCTTCTTTGGGCTTAGCGGTCAGCCAGGATCGACGTATCGGCTTCGAGAGCCGGCGCGTTGATCATGGCCTGGGACAAGACCTCGGTCAGTTCCGGCACGTCCCGGATCAGGGTCTTCATGTCCGCCGAGAACCGGAACAGGGCCACTTTCCGACGACCCAGGGTACAGGTTTCCCCGGTGCGAGGGTTACGAGCGGGTCGGGGCTTGCGAACCTTGGTGTAGAAGGTGCCGAATCCTCGGATCTCGATAGTCTTTTCCTGGGCCAGGTATTCGCCGACGAGCCGCATGAACTGCTCGGCAACTTCCTTAATCTCCAGTTGGGGATGACCGCTCGATTTCGCCGCTTCCGAAACTAGGTCCTGCTTGGTCATATTCTTCAAATTAACCTCCTATACCGCAAGATGTTGTGGTTAACAAGTTGAAGATAACAACGGCGTGTGGAAGCTTTCAAGCCAATTTTGAGAAATTTTACGGAAGCGTTGATCTCGGTAACGGACCGGGACCCTCGATGGGTGCGGGGCGGGGCGCGGGGGGAGAATATTCATCCATCAAAGATGAAGCGTTCATTTTTTTCAGAGGGATTGGGTTTCAGCGCTCATCGAGGCCATGCTCTGGGGCAGGCGGTGATCGGGACCGTAGGAGATGATTTTGGAGCAAACCGTTTCGCAATCGGATCGAGTGCCGTAGAACACGATCGTCTTGCCGGTCATATCCACTTCCACTGCGCAACGGAAGGCATTTTCACGGGAGAGTTTGCAGGCTGCGGTAAGCATCTCCACCACGTAATCGTAGGTGTGTTCCTCATCGTTGAAGAGCACGACTTTCCAATTGAGCGCCGGCTTGGCGAGCGTCTCGGTGCCGGTTTCGCCTTCTTCCTTGGGGGACGTTTTTCCGGGTTCGTCGATCATTTCTCCATGATCCTCATTTTTCCATGACCTTCTCCCAAAAATATTCCCACGCCAGTTGCTGCTCCCCGGGAGCGAAATTGTGCTTGCGGCGGAAAGCCTGATCCAGGTATTCGTTGATGGTATCGATGGTCTGCCTCAGGAAAAACACCTGCCGGCTCTGGATGAAGGCGAGATCGTCGAAGGTGTGGATGGGCATATAGACTTCGAGGGGATTGAAGGTTTCGCCTTCCTGCACGCTGGAAAGGACGACCTTGAGATAACGTAGGAAGAACGCGTCCACCAGTTCGCGGTTCTCTTCTTCGTGGTCTCCCATCAGCTTTTCAAACAGCCGGTCGCCGGATTGGGAGCTTTTGAGAAGCTGCACGAACAGCCCCAGGGCGGAGTTGTCGACCTTTTGCGAGAGCTGCAGTAATTCATGGGAAGTGAGACGATTGAGATCTTCGGACTTGCGGAAGCCCGGCCCGTCCACAAGTCCGGATAGGTAGATCAACATCATCTTTTCGTAGTCTTCGGAGAGCATAAGAAGCGAACGCTCCGGGCTTGAGTTTAAACGCCCCGCGCCGCGAAATGGCGTCTTCGTACGAGATTTAATATAACTATTGGGCCATTCCGGTGAGCCATCCTTTTGTGATTTAGCCGCAATCTTGCGGCATCGCGATTGCTCAACGTCGCCATCACTTACAGTTCCGCGATCAGGCGCTTAAAGGCTTTTCCGCGTTCCTTGTAGTTTTCAAACATTCCAAAGGACGCGCAGGCCGGCGAGAGGACAATGGCACCCTTGTCCATCCGGGTCATCAGGAATTCCACCGCGGCCTCAAGGCTGGGGCAATCCCTTAGTTCGGGGGCGCCGCCAGAAGACAATAGTCCGACCTTGCCCAGTTCAGTGCGCAGGCGATCGGCGGTCTGTCCTATCAAGGCGATGGCCCGGACATGTCCCGCCGAGGCGATAGCCACGGCCAGTTCCGTAAAGTCCGCGTGCTTCTCCGACCCGCCCAGGATCAACCCCATGGGGGCACCCCTGAGGGCCTTGACCGCGCCCATTGAGGCCTCGGGCCGCGTGGCGTAGGAATCATTGTAAAAGGAAACGCCGTTCCGCTCGCGGATGAATTCCAGGCGGTGTTCCAGGCCCTTGAAGGCCATGGCCGCGGCCACCACGTCCCGGGGCTCGGCGCCCAACTCCAAGGCCAGGATGCCGGCGGCGGCGATGTTTTCCAGGTTGAAGGCTCCTTTGAGCCGGGTGGCGGCCAGGGGGATTTTGAAGCCCCGCTTGGTCCAGCGCACTTCGTCGCCCAAGATGCGGACCTCGGCGTCGGGGCCGAAGGCTATCTTGCGGGCGCGGCTGTGTTCCGCGATCCGGGCGCTGCCTTCCGCGTCCGCGCACCAGGCGAGCAGGTCCCCTTCCTTCTGTTCCGATACCAGCCGGGACTTGTGCAACCAATATTCGTTCCGCGTGGGATGCCAATCGAGATGTTCGGTCGTGGTCCTGAGGACCGCGGCATAGGCTGGGCTCTGGGCCAGGGTGGACAATTGGAAGCTGGACAGTTCCAGGATGAGCTTATCCCCCGGGGCAAGCGAGGCGGCCAGGTCCAGGGCCGGAACACCAATGTTACCCCCGAGCTGGGCGGGGATGTCCGCCTCCTGGAGCATGGCGTACAATAGGGAGCAGCAGGTTCCTTTGCCGACGGTCCCGGTCACCCCTATAATGCGATCCCGGCCGACCAGGGAAATCGCAAGGCCCGTCTGGGAGGTGAGGGTCCCGCCGCTCGCAATGAAAGCGGCGATTTCGGGAAGGTCCGGGCGAACGCCCGCGGAGCGGAAAACCGTGCGCATGGAGGCGAGTCCCGAAAGGTAGTGGCAGGGATTCCCGTCGCCGGAAGCACCGGTGGTCGTCGAACCTGCGGTTGCGGCGTATCGGACCCGAGGCTCCAGGTCCTGCGGAGGATTACGATCGAAAACCGTGATGTCGCGATGGCCCAGATTCAGCAGGAAGCGGCATGTGCTCGCGCCTTCCACGCCGAATCCCAGGATCCCAATGGGCTCCTTGATTTCGGGTTGCGCCTGTTCCTGGATCATCCGCTTTGCCGCTTTCGGAAGCAATAATCTTCCTGCCGCCAAAAATAGCAACCCCCGCAGCTTGGAGCCCCCCCTCCCGAATTTTATATTCACGAATGTTTTCGGATGAATAAAGCCGGTCTTTCGCCGGTCGATCTCAAGGCAGGCCCTATCGACACGCTCCCGGAAAGGCGCGGAAGACGGGGTCTCCAAAAGAAGGAGAGCCGATGAAAACCGATCTGATGCTTTTGACCCTGTTGTACGCGGTGGCCTTCGCGGCTTTCGTTGGCGCCATCAACGCCAGGGGTCCCGCCCGGGTCGCCCTATCCTATTTCCTGGCTATCCTCACCTTGTGCGCCGCCGTGTTCCATACCACCCAGTTCCTGGCCGGCGGTGGTTTCACGCAGATGGATGACGCCGTGGTGGTCGCTCCCCCCGTTCCCTTGGTGCCGCTGGAACCGGTCGCTCCTGCGCCGCCGGATACCGCCTTGAACGCCTCCCAGAACGAAGCCGCCATCGCGGAAGGCAAGAACGAGCTCAAGGGTGTGCTGGAATCCGCCCGCGCCGTCGCCCGCAATCTTTCCGGCCTGAGCCTCAGTGCCGTGGCCGATATCTCGGATGAGGAATACGAATCCCTGCAGAACCGCGCGGTGGGCTTTCTCGCAGCGGCCCGCAGAACCAAGGATAAGCTTACCGCCGCCTCGGCCAAGGTACCGCCCCAGCTCAAGGACGCGCAAAACCAGTTGGCCCAGGGGATCGAATCCCTGGTCACGGCCGCATACAATGCCGAACGTTTCTTCAAATCAGAGAACGATACCGAAGAGAAAAAGCATGCCTCCGCCTTCCAGCGTGGCACCCAGGAAGCGAATGCGGCATTCAGGAAAGTCGGACCCATGCTGGGCTCCGAGGATGCCGGCGAGTAAATCCCGGACGTTTTCAGGGAGGCCGGTCCAGGTTACGGCCCGCGTCGCCCTTGCACTCACGGCCCGCATTGCGGGTATTTTAGGAGGACATGATGTCCCTTGTTCCCGATGACTTAAAGTACACCAAGGATCATGAATGGGCGAAGCTTGAAGGCGCCGTCGCAACCGTCGGCGTCACCGACCACGCCCAACGCGAGCTGGGTGATATCGTTTTCGTGGAGTTGCCCAAGGTGGGCGCGATCGTCGCGGCTGGCCAGAGTTTCGGCACCATCGAGGCCGTCAAGACGGTGGCGGAGCTCTACGCTCCCGTTTCCGGAACCATCGCCGAAGTCAACTCCGCCCTTTCCGCCGACGCCGGCGTGATTAACCAGGATCCTTACGGGACCGGGTGGATCATCAAGGTCAAGGTGGATAAGCCTTCCGATGAAGGTCTGATGGACGCGACCGCCTACAAAGCCCTGATCTAAATTTCCTGCTGTTGATTGGAGGCGCTTTTCAAGCCGCTATGGTCAGGGTTGAAATCTTGGTCCCTAAACGGCTGAACGGCTCTGAAGAGTTGGACTATGGGCTGAGGGGATTGAGATCGAAGTCGGCCTCTTCGGCAACCCATTTTCATCGGTAGATTTCGGAAATGGCTGATGCTGGGCTTGAATCCTTATCGGAGGAAATAACTCCCTTTGGGCACCTTGGGTTCTACTTTTCTCCCTCGCATATCGAAAAGATCCTGGCCTACTACGCTTCTTCCGACCTGGACTCCGAAAAGCGGTTTCCGTCCCGCCCGGATGGATACATTAGCCTCTGAAATAGGCCTTACGAACACGCCCTTGGCATGGGTTCCTGCGATGATCATGGTGCTGGTGACGGTCAGGGAATGAATGGTAGTTCCTTCCAAGCCGGTGCGGAAAGGGATCCAGGTTTCGCCTTTATTGAAAGAGGAATAGACTCCAATTTCGTTTCCGGCATAGATATATCCGTCTTGAACGGCCAGCGACAGCACATTCAAGTTGGTCAATCCGGTGTTGATTTCAATCCAAGTGACCCCATTGTCGGAAGAGCGGAAAATGCCGTGGCCGGCCGCGAAAATGTCGGTTCCGTCGATGACCAGGGAAAAGACATGAGTGGTCGTCAATCCTCCATTCATCAGGGTCCAAGATGCTCCGTTGTTGGCGGAACGATAAACGCCATCGCCATTTGTCCCGGCAAACAGATACCCGCCGTTGACCGCAAGCGAATTGATTCGGGTCGTGTCCGTCATGCCGCTATTGGTCTTGATCCACGTCGCTCCATGGTCTGAACTTTTGAATACTCCGCCATAGGTTCCGGCGAACACGTCCGAACCTTTTCCCACGAAGGATCCAATCGTCTTATTGGATAAGCCGATATTGGCTTCCGTCCAGGTAACGCCGTCATCCATGGAGCGGAAGGCGCCTTTGCCATAGGTACCCGCGAACATATAGTCGCCGTGAATCGTAACGGCATAGACGTCGGTACCGGCCAGGACCTTATCCAATGCTGACCATGAGGCTCCATTGTCGGTGGATTGGATGATGCCATGCTCGGAAGTCCCGGCAATCACATGGCCGCCTTTACTGGCCAGGGACCGGATGGTGGTCGTATTGTATTCAAACCTGACCTCGGACCACGTGATGCCGTCATCGGCGGAACGGAAGATGGCTCCACGCATTCCGGCGAATAGCAAAGAGCCGCCGCCGGCGAGGAAATCGATTCTGGTATTTCCTGGAACTGGATTCCACAGGGTCCAGGTTCCCCCATTATCCTTGGAAAGGAATATCCCTTTGGACGTCGAGGTGATAATTTTATTCCCGTTGAGGCTGCCATTGATGTGAAGAGCATGGATTTCCGTTGAATCCGGAATTCCACCTCCGACCTTTGTCCAGGTGGTTTCCCTTTCGTTTAAGCGAAACAGGCCCTGAGTCGTGCCGGCAAAGAGGACCTGTTCATTTACAACCAGGGAGGTGGCTCGCCATCCCATGGGAAAGCCGGAAATGACAGCGTTCCAGGAACTCCCGTTGTCAAGGGAGCGATACACGCCAAAGCCGGCCGTCTCGGCAAACAGACTCGCGCCTTTTACGGCAAAGGCGACTATTAAGGCATCGAAGAAGGCGCCCTTGGACCAGACCGGCAATCCCTTTCCCACCGCGGCCCAAGTGGCCCCATTGTCGGAGGATCGGAATAACCCGCCTAATTCGGTTCCCGCGAAAATGAAGGTCCCGCTTACGCTTTCGCTTATGATAAGAGCGGAGACGCGAGTATCGGTAAGTCCGGTATTGATCAGGATCCAAGTGGAACCTTTGTCGGTCGAACGATAAACACCGCTCCCGCTAGTTCCGGCAAAAAGGCTGCTCCCGCTTGCCACCAGGGACGTAACCCCATCGTCTATTCCGGAGTAGGTCCAGGAGCTTCCGCTGTCCGTGGATCGAAACAATCCACCGGGGTTGGTGCCGAGGAAAAGTCCCTGGTCGACGAAAGTCAGCGATTGGACCCATAGACCTGAAGCG
>JALYSE010000062.1 GCA_030854955.1 Fibrobacterota bacterium
GTTCCAAGCCGGCAATCTCATCCTGCTGCTTCTTGTGTGCCTTGAGGATCTGCTCCAGCCGCAGCGCCTTCTCCTCCTCGTAGCGCGTGTAGGGCACGGGATAATAGGTCAGGGCGCTATTGTTGATTTCCATGATGCGATCGCAAGTGCGATCGACGAAGGCACGATCATGGGAGATGAGCACCATGCTGCCGGAATAATCGCGGATATAGCTTTCCAGCCAGACGATCGATTCCAGATCGAGATGGTTGGTGGGCTCATCCAGGAACAGGCAGGTGGGCTGGGAGAGAAGGACGCGGGCCAGGGCCACGCGCATGCGCCAGCCGCCCGACATGGCAGCCAGGGGCTTGTCCTGCTCTTCGGTGCTGAAGCCTAGGCCGGCCAGGACCGTGCGGGTTTCGCTCTCGGCGGTGTAGTAGTTGCTGCGGATGAGCTCGTCCTGCAGGAAGTCCATGCGGTTAAGTTCCTGCTCCGTGGCCTCGCGCTCGCCCAGGATAGTATGCAAGCTGTCCAGTTCCTTGGCGTACGCCAGCGCCTCGCCGAAGGCCTGCAAGGCTGCGGTATAGACAGTCTGGCCCTCGTCTTCACCCAAGTGCTGGCGCAGGTACCCGATCTTGACCGAGCTGGAGCGGATGATGGCGCCCGCATCGGGCTGCATCTCGGCGCACATGAGGCGGAGGAGGGTGGTCTTGCCGGATCCGTTGGGACCGGCCAGGCAGATCTTTTCCTTGTCCCCCAATTGGAAGGAAAGTTCCTTGAAGAGGTATCTATCGCCGAAGGAAAGGCCGAGGTTGCGTACGTCAATCATAATCGGTTAAGTGCCCTAAGTTAATTAAATGTTCGCCCGGGCCTTGGCCCTGGGGTTATTACGGGCGCTTTGAGCGTCATTCCCGAATAGCTACCATTATCCGCATGTTCGGCGACTGGGTCAAACTTGCGCGGCTTCCCAATGCCATTACGGCGGGTCTTGGGGTATGGCTGGGGCACTTCTGCCTTCCAGGGGCCCTCGACTGGAAAGCCGCCGCCCTGGGATCCTCCGCCATGGCCCTGTTGGCCGCCGCCGGCAATATGCAAAACGATTTGCTCGACCTCAACGTGGACCGCATCAATCGTCCGGACCGTCCCTTGCCTTCCGGCCACATTTCACCCGGAAGCGCCAAAGCCGGGTCCATCGCTTTTTACCTTTTTGCCGTCCTTTTGGGCTTTTCCCTGGGCAAATCTGAGGGTTCCTTGACCCTTACCATGGCCTCTCTCCTATGCCTGTATAACCTCAAACTCAAGGCCATGCCCCTCTGGGGTAACCTGGCGGTGGCGGTTCTCTGCGCCTTGGCCGTGTATCTTCCCGAGCTCGGCCGGGTTCCGGACTACACGGCGTTTCCGGTCCTTTTCGCCTTCCTTACCACGGTGGCCAGGGAAGTCGCCAAGGACGCCGAAGACGTGGCCGGCGATACCGCGAACGGGTATTCGACCCTGCCCATCCGCTTCGGCCTGGGGGCAGCCAAGGGGCTGGTGGCCGCGGCCTGTATCGCCGTGATCCTACTGCTCCCCATGCCCTGGCTTCGCCTGGGTTACCATGCAGGCTACCCCATCGTGGCCGCACTTTTCGCCCTGCCCTTGCTGGCCACCATCCTGGCCGCCCTCAGGTTGCCCGGCACCGATTGGGGCGCTGTGCAACGACGCCTCAAATGGGCCATGCTGGCCGGAATGGCCGCTATCTTCGCCGGTGTACAGGGGTTTTGACCCGTCCAGGGTCGTGCCGTCCCGAATCGTGAAAAGGCATAGCGGGATTTTTCCGCTTCGGCGGATGGCCTATCGGCCTAAAGGTTCAATAAGTGATATCCAAGGACCAGTAATGGGCCGGGCTCAGTGTGGCATGGCCCTGATAGGCGTATTGGAATTGGAACTTCGACCAACGCAGACCCAGGCCCGCTGCAAGGCCGGGCTCCTGCTCCCCCAAGGGAAATCCCGCCCGGGCGTAGAGCGTCCGTTTCCAGGCGACTTCCATACCCATGGGCCAGACCATCTTCTCATCGTTGCGCGTACGGGCGTCCACGGCGGCAGCCGCCTCGAAATTGGTTCCCAGGGGCTGGGTATAGGCCAATCCGGCCTGGACGACCGTGGGCGGAAACGGATCGGCGAAGGCTTCATCCTTTGCCTTGGTGCTCCAGAAATCCGCGTTGACCACGCTTGCGCCTAGAAACAGGCGGGGCGCGACTTCGTACCGGAGTCCCGCGTTGACCATGCCGCTTCCATAATTGGAGTTGGCGATGCTGTTGCTCGCGTAATTCACGGTTGCGCCCCAGTGGAACCCATGGAAAATGCCCGCCACACCGCCTTGGACCTTGAGGGTATGTGCCCCATACGAAGAGGTGGTATCGTCGCCGAAGCTGAAACCGGGAATATCGTCGAAACCCAGGTAGCGCGCGTTCAGCAGGATCCGTTTGCCCTGCCAGGGAAGGGACCAGGAGATATGGCTGCTGTTGCTTTGGAATTCGGCAAACGGATATCCCTTGCCCACCACCAGCCGGCCGGAATCCGGAGCTGGAGCGGCGGGATTGAGATCCATTTCGCCTGCGCCGTCGGCCAAGGCCACGCCCGCGCCTCCCAGGGCCACCACGCGCGGAGAAAGGGGAAGCTTCAGAAACTTGTAGCTGGCTTGGCCGAACTCCTTGTCAAACTCGAGAGCGCGCGCCGGAGCGATGGCCACAAGGCTGGCGAGGCAGGCGAGGGCGAAGGTGCGCGCTTTCATTGGGGGATAAACTAAAAACTTTCTCAAAGGGTGAACCGGAAGCCCGCCGCGAAGGGATTAATGATGAGGAAGCTTCTTTCCGCCACGATGGCGTAATCGAAGATGAGCTTATGCCGGCCCCAAGGCACGCCGTAGCTGAATCCGGCGGCCAGATTACCCCTGTCGAAGCCACCCCGCACGTTCATGTTCGCGGTTAAATGACAATCCACCCCCAAACGGAAGTCCTGGGCGTGGAAGTTGGCGTCTAGGGCGTAAAAATCCCTTTTGAGCTGAAAGTCCATGATCTCGAAGGCCAGGTCATAAACCTTGCCCCAGCCTTCGGTGGTATAGAACACCGCCGCAACCAGGGTCTTGGGCATGAAGTCCGATGCCGTGCGTTCGAAGCCCTGGGCATCTTCGCTGGTGAGCGCGGTCTGATCGAAATCGGCCGAGAGATCCTTGCTGATCCCCAGGTTACGCACGACGACGCCGGTCTTCAGATTGGGGGTCCAGCGCTTGTACCAACCCAGGTTGAAAATTCCGATGACATTGACGTCTCCGGTGCCGTCGCCCAGATCGAGATTGTAGGAATACCATTGCACAGCGGCCCCGAGACTGTTGTTGCGCGACGTCTTGACGCCCAAGCCCAGATAGCTCCCGATGGCCTGCGGTCTGGCCGTGCCCAGGGGCTTTTCGTCCCGGTCGTACGCCGGCACGTTGAAATCGCCCCGGTTGAGCAAGCCCACGCCCATGCCCATGTTGGCCGCAGCCCGGCCCTGGAGTCCGGCGTAGCCTCCATTGCGGGATAGCGTGCGGACGTCCGCGCCTACGCCCGCAGTGAACTGGCGGTTGAAGGGCAGGATGGCGGGGTTCCAATAGGCGGCCGGCATGGCTTCTTCCGAGGCCGTGCCCGTATTTCCCATGCCCAGTTCGCGGATGCCTCCGCCCATTCGGTCCAGCCACCCTTCATGGCCACCCAACACCTCGTTTTCGGTGGCGCGGGCGGGCGCAACCGCCGCGCTCAGGAATCCCAGGGCGATCAGGAGAATCTTCACGGTCCCCTCCCATGCACGGCGATGGCCTTGCCCCAGCCGTTTTCACCCTTGTCCGTCTCTACCCGGATATAATAGACGCCGATGGATACGTGTCTACCTCTTTCATCCTTGCCGTCCCAGCGGTCCTCGACGGGATTCTCGCTCCGGTTGCCGCCGCCCTTGCGGGGAGCGCCTTTCACCACGGTCTTCACCTTTTCCATGGCGTAGTTGTAGACGGAGATGGTGACCTTCCCGTCCTTCTTGAGGCGGTAGCCCAGATTGACGTATTCGGGGCTGCCATCGGGTGCGGTGCCTGTGAACAGGGTCGGAAAGGTGATGACTTCTTTAAGGCCGCCTTTCAGCGCCTTGAGGCTATTCACATTGGTCCATTCCCCCGTGTTTCCGCCACCGGTCTTGCGCAGGAATAGCCCCCGGGAGGTGGTGCCCACCACCAAGGCCGTTTCCCCTCCGCTGCTGGCGACGGCGAGAGTCGTGAGGCTGCCCTGGCCGGTTTCAATGGGAAGCCCGTCCGCCTGGTCGAAGACCAGATCCGCGAAATCCCCGGTGCCCTTGTTCGCCACCACCGTATCCTTGTTGAACAGGACCAGCCCGGGATTGTCCAGGTTGAAATTCACGAAGGTGGTGTCCCCGATGTTGATCGCTTGCGGCGCGGGCTTGAATCCGGTCAGGGAATCGGGATCGCTCACGATGCCGGCGCGCCGGCGCGCCGGATGAAAGGTGGCCCCATGGTCCCCGCTGAAGAAATACTCCGAACCGGAAAAGACCCAGAGTATGTTGCGGCGCGCATCCGCATGGATGCTTTCGATGCGGATAGGGCTACCCGGCTTGTCTTGGGGCAGATTGACCACGGGAAAGGATTGCCCGGCCAGCAGGCCCCGGCGCAGACCGGTCCGGGTCCCAATCAGAAGCCAAATGCTGTCCGACGAGGCCGAATCCACCGCTAGGGCGGAGACGGAATCCGGCAAGCCGATCTTTTCCGCGATTACCGAAACCGGGGTGACGATACAGTTCTTGTTGAGCGGGCAGCGCAGCGATGCGACGCTCGAGTCCTCGCCCTCCGGAAGCGCGCGGAAGAACAAGGAGTCTCCATCCACCGTTCCCTGGCCCTCGCCTTTGGCCTTGGCCAGGGCGAAGCCGCCGGTGCCCGCGCCGAGAATAACGGTGTCATGCCAAAGGGCCATGGCGGAAAGCTCCACGTTCAGGGTCACCTGTTTGCTTTGTCCCGGAGGCCGGAAGAAAATCAGGGAATCCACCCTGGACTTGCCTTCCCGGTCCAGGGCCGCCAGGCCGCCTACGGAGGCGTTGGCCGTGTCGGGCAAGGCGTAATTGAAAAAGACCAAGGCCGTTGAAATGCGTCCCGCTCCGCCGCGGATGCCGACCTTGATGGGCAAGGATCCATTGCGGACATCCAGGACCTTCTTGAAGGGATTGATGCGGCTGAAGTGAATGCCGTCCCCGGCAAAGGCCCAGAAGCCGGCCTCATCCGCGATGACGCGGGAGACGGTCTTGGAGACCAGGGGGTCGGTCTGGCCTAGGGCCAATGCGGCGGACAAGCCCAGACAGGCGGCCGCGCGCCTCGAAAGGTGGTGGTAAAGGGAGCGCAATCGGATTACCGGAAATTCACGAATTGACACTCGAAATCAAGGCTGGCTCCCCGCACGGCGGCCATGGCGTCCTGCAGGTCATCCTTGCTTTTGCCGCTCACCCGCAACTGCTCGCCCTGGATGGCGATCTGCACCTTGAGCTTCTGCTCCTTGATGATTTTCACGATTTTCTTCGCACCTTCCTGCTCGATGCCGGATTGGAATTTCGCGGTTTGGTGCACGGTCATTTTTCCGCCGGGTTGGGGCTCGGAATATTTCACCGTCTTGGGACTCAATCCGCGCTTGATAAGCCGGTTTTCGAACATATCGCGCAGCTGGCTGAGCTTGAACTCGTCATCGGCGACCAAAGTCACCACGCTCTCCTTGGGCTCCAGTTCGATGGTGGCCTTGCTTCCTTTGAAGTCGAACCGGATCCCCAATTCCTTCTGGGTAGCCTGCACGGCGTTGCGGAGCTCTTCCGGGTCGGTCTTGCATACGATATCGAAGGAACTATCTGACGGCATGGGGACTACTCCAAAGTGAGGTGGAAAGAGAAAAATTGAAAGGCGCAAATTTAGAAACCAAAACCGGGAATGAGCTTTGATACGGCCATTTACCGAAGTTATCGGAATTTTCACTTACGATTTTCAATTTACAGCTTTCAATTTACGATCCACTCCGCATCCC
This sequence comes from Fibrobacterota bacterium, assembly GCA_030854955.1. Lineage (GTDB taxonomy): Bacteria > Fibrobacterota > Fibrobacteria > UBA11236 > UBA11236 > Chersky-265. The sequence continues at coordinate 6,054 of JALYSE010000062.1, forward strand.
GGTCACTCCCGCATATCCACTAGTTCCGCGCCCTTGGGAATGGAAAAAACGAACGCCTTGTCCTTCAGGCCGGCATTGCGCTTTACCGTAGTCACCGTGTACTGCGCTTCGTTGCCGGAAACGTCCCGGCTGGAGATCCGGTGCACGGAATAGGTCGCCTTGTCCAAGGCCACGGACAGGCTATCGAGGTTCTTCATGGCGCGGGAAGGATCCAGACGCATTTCCAGATACTCCTTGCCTTGATCTAGGGATTTGCCCAGGGACATCGGATCCGAATCGAGAAAGCGCAACAGCACGTCGCCGGGAAGCGGTTTGTCTTCCATCTCCTTCGCCCGCTTCAGGATCACCTGCTTGTTCTGCGGATGGTATTCCCAGAACGATTCGCCATCGGATGCATAAATGCCCCCGGGAATCTCCAACCGGAATTTGTTCGCGCCCTTGAGCAACAGACTTCCCTGATATTCCTCTTGTTTGTCGAGAGCGGCATTGTAGACCGAGGCCTTGAACTTCAGGGTGAGATCCTTGGCTTCCCGATGGAATGCCACGGCCTTGCGCAAGGCCTTGTGGGCCTCGGTTTGAGGGGCTTTGGCTTGTGCGGCGGCCGGGGTTTTGGAGAGCGCGGAAAAAGAAGCCTTTTCTTCGGCGGAAACGGTAACCCCGGAGAAAGCGATCGCGAAGATGAACAGGATCACGCTGAAAATCCGGCCCAGAGCGGAAAGCTTCACACGAAGAGAAAAAATTGCGATATCCGACATTGAAGCGCTCCAGCTGAACCGGTCGTCAGCTAATAAACAAATTTGGCGTAAAAAGCCAATGCTTCGGATGCAAATAGGCCGCGTGGCTCTTTCAAGAAAGTATGCGGGGCCTGGAGAAGGTTAATAAAGTTTATCCCTGGGGGTTTTTTTCTTAAATTAAGCCCTATGGAAAATGCCTCCCCCCTCGACGAGAAGCTCCAAATCCTCAAACGCATTGAGGATATCGGGAATCGCGACTTCGACGGAGTGGATGTCACCAAGCTCCTAAAAGATTATCTCAGATCATCGGATCCGGAAATCATGCTATCGGCCTTGCAGGCCGCGAGCAATTACGTTTCGGACGAAAGCCTTTTCCAGGAAATCTTCAAAATGGCCCATGATTATCCCGAAGAGGAGATCCGGGCCATGGCGAACAGCTGCCTGGGAGCCGTTGTCCAGGACGGTCTGGAATTCGAGGAACAACTGCCCCCGGGTTTCCCTTCGGGATACGCCTCGGTCACCCGCGAGTTCTACCACTCCGTCCGGAACTTTCTGCTCGCCAAGGTGGACGCCCCCATGGAAAGTATGGAAGTGCGCCGCCGCGCCCTGGAGGCCCTCGGTTATCTCGGCTTCCAACCGGAAGTCCGCCAGATCGTGATGCGCTTCTACCATCAGGCGCCCAATCCCTACGTCAAGGTCAGCGCGCTTTACGCCATGGGCCTAATCAAGGATGCGGTGTTCGAGCGGCTCATCCTGGAGGAACTCTATTCCACCAGCGAGCCCGTACTCCTCGAGGCGGTGCATTCCGCCGCCGGACTTGAGCTCCACGCCGCTGAAGAACGTCTGATGCAATTGTCCCGGTCTCCCAGCACGGACCTCCGCTACGAATCCATCGTGGCCTTGGGCACCGTGGCTCCCATTTCGCGTCTTCCGGACATTATCAAGACGCTGGAAGTCAATGAACTGAGCGAAGAGGTGCGCGAAGCCATTCTGGTGGCCAAGAGCTGCCTCAAACAGCGCTCGGCTCTAAACAAGGGCGAGGCCATCTGGGACGACAACCTCATCCTGAGCGAAATCGAGGACATCCTCGATAATTCGGAATCCGAGGACAACTCCCCGGCCCAGGATGGAAACGACCCCTAGGGTTTCCTCCCCTTCCTTTGGAATGGATCTTTCCCACGCATTCTTCTCCGGCATAGCCGGAACGGGCATGAGCGCCCTGGCCCAATATCTGGCGTTCGAAGGAGCGCGTGTTTCCGGCTCCGATCGCAGCCTGGATCGAGGTGCAGAAGCCGGAAAGCGTGCCTATTTCGAAGGCATCGGCATCAACCTGTTCCCCCAGGACGGCAGCGGCCTAGGTGGATGTTCCTGTCTGGTCGTTTCCACTGCCATCGAGGCCGAGAACCCGGAAGTACAGCGCGCGCAAGCTCTGAAACTGCCGATTGTCCACCGTTCGGAACTGTTGGCCGAACTCTCCCGGCGCCGCAAGACCATCGCCATTTCCGGCACCTCCGGCAAATCCACCGTCACGGGCATGACCTGGCACGTTCTGGAAGCGGGCGGTCTCAATCCCTCCCTGATTACGGGAGCGAACCTGGCCACCCTGGTGGAGGAAGGCCTGCTCGGCAACGCCAAAGTGGGGCAAGGCGATTGGCTCGTCATCGAAGCCGATGAATCCGACGGCAGCCTCATCAAATATTCCCCCGAGATTGGCGTGATCCTGAACGTGGAAAAGGATCACAAGGAAATCGGGGAATTGATCCCGCTCTTCGAGCGCTTCCGCGACCAGACCATGCGTCGAGTCATCCTCAACGGAGACGACAAGTATTGCGCCGCGTTGAGCCGAGAGAAGGATCTTTTCTTCCATCCCGCCTCTGTCGCCGATGGCCCCGCGCGGGACATCCGAAGTGGGGATTGGGATACCCGGTTCACCTTGTCGGACGTGGCATTCCGGCTTCGCGTTCCCGGCAGACACAACCTGGCCAACGCCATGGCCGCCATCGCCATTGGCAGGGAGCTGGGCATTTCCCTGACGGATTGCGCCAAGGGCCTGGAGGCCTATCGCGGTGTGGAACGCCGCCACGTGTTGATCGGCGAATCGGGGGGTGTCACCCTGGTGGACGACTTCGCCCACAATCCCGCCAAGGTCAAGGCCTGCCTGGATACCGTCAAGGCCGCCGCAGACGGATCCAAGCGACGCATCCTGGCCATATTCCATCCTCATGGATTCGCGCCCATGAAACTCCTGGGCCATGACCTGGTAGACGGGATCGTCAAGGCCCTGGATGCCTCGGACATCATTTATATGCCGGAGATCTATTACGCCGGCGGCACCGCCGACAAAAGCATCTCTTCGGCCGATTTGATCCGGGAGGCCAACGCCGCCAAGACTGGAAAAGCCGGAGCCTTCGGCCGTTTCTTCCCCACCAAGGACAAAGTCATCGCGGACGTAGTCAGGGAGGCCCGCCCGGGCGACTGGGTCGTGACCATGGGGGCCAGGGACCCGGCGCTGGGAGATTTCGCCAAGCGGCTGTTCTCGGCCTTGCAGGACCGCTGATTCCGCAAGCGCCAACTCCGGCGTTTGATCGCTTCGGTCACATCAGAGTGGGCTTCGTACGTCTAATCGGAAACCGCGCCCTGAAACGCACAACCCATTTCGAGGTTCCCATGTTCCGCATTCCCATCGGCTTTCTGACCCTACTTCTCCTCCTACTCGGCCAACCCCGGGGCATTGAAGCAGCAAAAGGCTCCGGCGTCGAAACGGGCCAGGGCGGGATGCAAGGAAACCCGTCCCTGGATCGCCAGGGGAAAATGTTGACCGCATACGCCTTGGGCATTGGGGGGACCGTGCTTCCGGTCACCGCAGCCATCATGATGTCCAACCTTTCGAACGACAATGGCGCGTTGATGGGTACCCTGGTCCTTAGCGGTCTCATGATCGGCCCCTCCCTTGGTCAATTCTATGCGGGCTCCATCGGCCAGGGTTTTGGGGGGTTGGGAATACGCGCTCTGGGCGGACTCCTCACCATGACCGGACTGGTATTGGCCATCGGCGAAGCATTCTGCACCGAGGACGAAGGGCATGAATGCAACGATGGGAGCGATGGAACGGGTTTTTTCATCCTGGGGGCGGTCACCTATATCGGGGGAGTGGTGTACAGCCTAGTGGATACCCGTTTCTCAGTCGACCGGTATTACGCGCGCAAGGAAGACAGCTATGGACTGGCTCCGGTCCTGGTTCCCCAAGGAGACGGGTCAATCAAGACCGGAGCCACGGCCTGGATGCGCTTTTGACCCTGAAATCAACCACCAATTGACTTCCAAGCCCCTTCCGGGTTGACAGGATGCGGATTTATTGTGAACTTTCAGGCCCGGTTTTATTTACCCGATAGCGGCTTAACCACTTGGAATATGGCTGGATATCGAGGAGAAGAGGAAAGAGATGCCTTGCGGAAAAAAGCGTAAGCGGAAGAAGATGGCGACCCACAAGCGCAAGAAGCGCCGCCGTCTGAACCGTCATAAGAAGAAGCTGGTCTAATCGTAACGGGCGTGAGGCCCGCAGCGAACCAGGTTTCGCCAGTTGTTATTTTGTCGGATGTGGAAAAGGGCTTCCAAGCCCTTTTCTCGTTTTGTACTCAAAATGGATGCGGCGTTTCCCGAAATGATCCAGAAAGCCATTGTCAAGACTGTCACCTTCCATAATCCGGACAACGGCTACTCCGTGCTCCGACTTACGGATCCCGTTTCCCAGAAAATCTTTACCGCCGTGGGATGCTTTCCCAAGCTCAGTCCCGGCGAGAACCTGGAAATCGAAGGCGAGTGGGCCCGGCACGACATATTCGGCGAACAGCTCAAGGCCAAGGGATATAAGCTCCTGCCTCCGGACAGCCAAGAGGCCATGGAGCGATATCTGGGCGGTGGCGTGCTCAAGGGCGTGGGCCCCGGCCTCGCCAAGCGCCTAGTGGCCCGCTTCGGACTGGAGACCTTCGAGGTGCTGGACAACCACCCGGAGCGCCTGTCCGAGATTTCCCGGCTGACCGGCAAATCCAAGGCCGCCCTGCTGGCCGGTTGGCAGGACAACAAGTCCATGCGTGAAGTGCTCTACTTCCTTCAGGCTTATAATCTCAGCGCCAACCTCAGCGCGCGCATCTTCAAGGAATACGGTGCCTCTTCCGTGCATCAGTTGCGGGCCAACCCTTACCGGTTGGCCAATGAAATGTGGGGCGTGGGCTTTCTCAAGGCGGATGATGTCGCCCGCAAGCTCGGATTCGGGCTGGACTCCTATGAACGCATTGGAGCCGGAGTGGAATACGCTTTGGCCAAGTCCACCGAAGAGGGCCATGTCTTCCTCCATCGCCACGAACTGATGCAAAGGGCTCAGGCCCTGCTCCAATGCGAACCGGAAAAAATCGTCTTCACCCTGGACGCATTGGCCCAAAGTGACGGAAGCCAGGTGCGCCATGACGGCGAGAGCCGGTTTTTCCTCCCCTATCTATTCCATAGCGAACGCGGCATCGCCCGGCGCGCGGCGCAACTCTCCTTCTCGCCCAAGCCCATCCCTGCTGCGATCATCGCTACGGCCATCGCGGGAGCGGAGGCGGCCTTCGGGAAAAATTTCGCCTACAGCGAACAGCAGCGCGACGGCATCCGCAACACCGTCGGCCGAGGAGTCTTTCTCCTGACCGGCGGACCGGGCACCGGAAAGACCACTACGGTGTTGGGCATCCTGGAGGTTTTCAAGCGCGCCGGATTGAAGGTGCGCTTGGCCGCCCCCACCGGACGTGCCGCCAAGCGGCTCTCCGAGGTCACAGGGCATCAGGCCTCCACCATCCACAGGCTGTTGAAATACGATCCCGCCCTCAAGAAGTTCAGTCATGACGAAATCGCACCCCTGCCCACAGACGTGCTGGTGGTGGACGAGGTTTCCATGATCGATACCGTTCTCATGTACGGGCTGCTCAAAGCTGTAAGGCCCGGCACCCATCTGATCCTGATCGGCGATCCCAACCAACTGCCTTCGGTAGGCCCGGGCAAGGTGCTGGCCGAAATCATTCGCTCCGGGGCGTTGCCCCACCTGCATCTGGATCGAATCTTCCGCCAAGCGGAGGAGTCGATGATCGTAGCCAACGCCCACCGCATCCACCTGGGTATCGTACCAGTTACCCTGCCTCTGCCGGATGGCGGGGCCACGGATGGCCCGGACGTCGAGTGCGCGGTGCCGGCTGCGGGCAATGTCCATTTCGTCCCCTTGCGGGATGCCGACTCCGGACCCGGTCTGGTAGCGGACCTGGTTGCCGACTTCCTTCCGGAACGGTTCGGATACGACCCCCGTCTGGACGTGCAGGTACTGACCCCCATGAACCAAGGGCCGCTGGGCACCATCGCCCTCAACGCGGCTTTACAGGAGCGCCTCAATCCGGCGACGCCGGCAAAGGACACCATCGAGTTCAAGGAGCGCCGCTTCCGCGCTCGGGACAAGGTGATGCAACTGCGCAACAACTACGACAAAAATGTGTACAACGGGGACATCGGCTACGTTTCGGCCGTAGCCAAGGCGTCAAAGAGGGTAACGGTGGATTTCGAGGGCCAACCCATCGTTTATGAGGGTGAGGAACTGATGGAGCTGACCCTGGCCTACGCCGTGACCATCCACAAAAGCCAGGGTAGCGAGTTCAAGGCCGTGGTGATGTTGGCTTCCAAGGCCCATTGGATCATGCTGCAGCGGAACCTGCTCTATACGGGCATCACCCGCGCTCGGGAACGCCTGTTCCTGGTGGGACAGACGGAAGCCTTGAGGCGCGCGGTGGAGAATAATCCATCGGTGGCGCGCAATACCGTTCTGGCCGAAGCACTGCGCGAGGAAATGTCGCAGTTCGCCTTCTGAACGGGTGCGCTGCCGATCAGGCCGGCGAAGCGTCGGTCAGGCCGGCGAAGCGTCGGTCAGGCCGGCGAAGCGTCGGTCAGGCCGGAGTGCGATTGGGTGCGGTTTTCACCGCAACCAGGCTGGCCCGTAGGGGAAGATTGGCTTCCGTGATCTGCCGCTGCAAATCCTCGATGACCTTGATGTAGGTATCGCTGACGCGGTTGCAGGCCGACTCCAGGCTTTGCAAGTCGTCGCCGGGACGGAATTTCAGGCGGAAGGTCAGGTCGCCGCTGGCGACCACCTCGGCCCACTTGGTGATGCGGTAGATGGGCACGGATAATTTGCGCGAAAAATACAGACTGAGCCAGAGGCCGATGACCAGAGACACCAGGTCGGCGATTACGAAAGCCGGGATGATGACGTCCATCAGGTTCTCCTCCACCAGCACGTCCATCATCCCGATGTTCACCATGTCCGCGCCGCCATCCTCGACTCCCAGGGCACGGCCTTGGTAACTGTGGAAAAACAAGGCGCAGATGGAGGTGGCCATGAGCACGCCCGTCAGGTTCACGATCGCCAAAAGACGAATGATGTACGGCCATTGCAATTCCGGCATGATGATGAAATTGCGGATTGGGTGGCGTTTACGTTTTGGAAAGATATTTTCAGCCATGCCCTATTATAGGCCCCGGCCTTGATGGGTCGGCAAGTCCCGCAGACGGCCCCGGCACCTTATGGTGCGGTAACCGGCGTCAAATACCGCAAATGACCTGGAAAAAACGAGAGGAAACCGGGTATCGGGGTGATTACCAAGGTGGACAGCCGCCGATTCAAAGCCCCTTGGAAGCCTTTGCCTCGGCGACATTCTCACGGTATGATCGGGGCGACAGGCCAGGCAAAGGCTGCCCGCACTCGTCGGCATACATGGAGATGCCGAGATCGCTGATGGCACGCTCCTCGCTTTTAGGAAGAATCAGGGCAGAATGGATCCGAGAAATTTCTTCTGGAGCGAAACCAGTTCGGCGCAGCCTTTATCGGCGAGGTCGAGCATGTCGTTCAACTGGGAACGCGAATAGACGGCCTCTTCGCCCGTTCCCTGCACTTCCACGAAATGGCCCGTTTCAGTGCGGACGACGTTCATGTCCACTTCGGCTTCGGAATCCTCCACGTAACAAAGATCCAGCATGGGAACTCCGCCTACGATGCCCACGCTCACGGCCGATACGTAATGCCTGAGGATCTGCCGCATGGGTGGGATTGCGACCAAAGAAGAAGGCTGGTTCGCCTTCATGCGCTGCAAGGCCTTGGCCAGGGCCATGAAGCCACCCACGATGGATGCCGTGCGCGTGCCGCCATCAGCCTCGATCACGTCACAATCCACCACGAAGCTGCGCTCACCCAGGGCTTCCAGGTCGCATACGCCGCGCAGGGCCCGGCCAATGAGGCGCTGGATCTCCTGGGTGCGTCCCGATGCGCCGGTGCGCTCGCGCTTGACGCGGGTGGTGGTGCTGCGCGGCAGCAGGCTGTACTCGGCGGTCACCCAACCCTTGTTCTTGCCCTTGAGCCAACGGGGGATTTCCTCTTCCAGGCTGGCGCAGCAAAGGATGCGCGTCTTGCCGACCTCCACCAAGTAGGACGCCTCCGCTGTGGAGACGAAATCTTCCGTGATCTTGATGGGACGCAATTGATCGTTTTTACGGCCGTCCACTCGAGACATGCTTACCTGCCTTTTTTGTGCGTTGAAGAAAACAGCGCTTTACTCGCAATGGACGCTTTGGCTCCGGAAGCCGGAACCGGACGTCCGGCGGCGGAAACCGCCCGGGGATAGCTGCCCAGGATTTTAAGCTTCGATACCATGCCTTGTAACTGGGCCAAGGCCTGATCGACTTCCGGGTCCCCCATCCTTCCCGCGAAGTCGACGTAAAACCAATACTCAAAGGGTGACAAGGGGTTGGGGCGGGATTCGATCTTGAGGAGATCGATCCGCCTCAGGGCGAATACGCCCAGGATATTAAACAAGATACCCACCTGGTTGCGGCTGGGCATGAAAGCGATGCTGGTCTTGAATCCTGCGGCCGTCCCCGTCGGGAAATCGGCCTTGCCTGACCCAATCTTGCCTGACCCGACCTTGTCGGACCCGACCTTGTCGGACCCGACCTTGTCGGACCGGGGCCGAGCCGACAATGGTTTCTTCGCAACCGCAAGGAAGCGCGTGAAATTGTTGGGCTGGTTCTGCAGGTTGCGCTTGAGCACCTTGAGATGATAAAGCTCCGACGCGTAGGCACTGGCGATAGCGCCGATATGGGCCGGCGCTTCTGCAACCAGGGATTCCGCCGCGCCCGCCGTGTCGAAAAACACCACTGGCTTGATTCGTTTGGTCTCCGCAAAGAAACGGCTGCATTGGGCCAGGGCCTGGGGATGGGAGCGCACCTGGGTGATCGCTTTCAGGGACGCGGAAGGATGGCACATGAGCACGTGCTCCACCTTGAGATGGACTTCCCCGACGATATGGAGGTTGCGGGCCAGAAGTAGATCGTAATTCTGGTGGATGCTGCCGGCCAGGGAATTCTCGATGGGTAGGATGCCGCGTTCGGCTTTGCCCTTCGCCACCGCGTCGAAGACATCCTCGAAGGATTCACAGGGAAGAGTGACGATCTTGGGACCGAGCAATTGCTTGCTGGCCAACTCGCTATAGGCGCCATGGACGCCCTGGAATGCGGCTTTCATCGGCTAAAAATAGGCGTAATGGGCTCCGGACTCAAGCCGGGGGAAGCGGGAATATGCTCGGGCTCAGGGAGAATCGGTCAATCGGCGCGCCCCGGCATAATGGGACCTGAAATAAGGGGCATTGAGAGCGGAATAGGCCACGCCGATGCTGGAGGAGGAATGGATGAAATAGTTGTTTCCTATATAGATGCCGCTATGGTCGATGTATCCCAGGCGTTTGAAGAAGACCACATCCCCTACCTTCAGGTCGGATTTGGAAACGGACCGGCCCAGCTTATAGATGCGCGCCGAATTGTGCGGGAGGCTTATGCCATGGGCCTCCTGAAAGATCTGGCGGATGAATCCGGAGCAGTCCATTCCCTGTCGGGTCTGGCCGCCGAACCGGTAGGGCACGCCCAGGTAAGCCTCGGCGGTCTTCCGAACCCGATCTTCCTCGTAGCCCGTCCCCTTCAGCGCGTCGGGAACCAGAGGCGTGGGGGTTATGGAGGGATCGGGTTGTAGATAGCCGCCCTTGTCCCGATTGTAATAGGGGCGAACGAGGGGACCGCATGCACTGATGACGAGGGCGGCCAGGATAGCGAGTGGAACTGCGACCGCGAAGCGCGCCATCTTCACCCCTATGTTACGACCAGCTTCTCGGTGGCCGCGGCCACCTGGAACAGATCCGCTTCCTGGAACGCCTTGCCGATGAACTGCATGCCCACGGAGAGCTTGCCCACGCGGCCCACAGGCTGGGAAATGCCCGGCAGACCGGCAAGGTTCACGGCCACGGTATAGATATCGCCCAGGTATTGCGCCATGGGATCGGAGTAGATCTCCCCGACCTTCGGTGCCAAAGTAGGCATGGTCGGAGTCACCACCACGTCGCACGAGGCGAAGGCCTTGTTGAAATCGTCGGTGATGAGCCTACGGACCTTCTGGGCCTGCATGTAATAGGCGTCGTAAAAACCCGAGCTGAGCACGTAGGTGCCGAGCAGGATGCGCTTCTTGACTTCTTCGCCGAAGCCCTCGGAACGGGACTTGGCATAGAGGCCGAACAGGTCCTTGGCTTCCTTGGAACGGGTGGTATAGCGCACCCCGTCATAGCGGGACAGATTGGCGGAGGCTTCTGCGGTGGCGATCACGTAGTAGGCGGCCACGGCGTATTGAAAGCTCGGGATGGAGATTTCGCGCATCACGGCACCTTCCTTCTCCAGGATTTCCAGCGCCTTCATGACCGCGCTTCGGACTTCCGGCTTCAAACCCACGCCGAAACATTCCTTGGGCAGGCCGATGACCTTGCCTTTGATGCCTTTGCCGAGGGAGGCGGTGAAATCCGGCACCGCCATCTGGGCGGAGGTATTGTCGTGCTTGTCCCATCCGCAGATGGAGTTGAGCAACAGTGCCGCATCCGCGACGGTATTGCCGAAGGTGCCGATCTGATCCAGGGACGAGGCGTAAGCCACCAGGCCGTACCGGGACACGCGGCCATAGGTCGGCTTGACACCCACCAAGCCGCAGCAGGAGGCCGGCTGGCGAATGGAACCGCCCGTATCGGAACCCAGGGACACCGCCACGGTTCCGGACGCCACGGCCACGGCCGAACCGCCCGAGGATCCGCCCGCGATCACACTTTCGTCCAGGGGATTTTTGGGTGCCCCGTAGGCACTGGTTTCGGAGGTGGCGCCCATGGCGAATTCGTCCATGTTGGTCTTGCCGAGGGGAATGGCTCCCGCCGCGATCAAGCGTTCCACGGCGGTGGCATCGTAAGGGGAGCGGAATTCGCCCAGGATTTTCGAGGCGCAGGTGGTCTTTCCCTGGGCCGTCACGATATTGTCCTTGACTGCAACGGGAATGCCAGCCAATGGCCCCAGCTTTTCCCCCGCAGCCCGCCGCTTATCCAGGGTGCGGGCCCGATCCAGCGCTTCTTCGCCCAGGACCGAGAGGTATGCGTTCAAGCCCTTGGTCGCCTCGATTTTGGCCAGGGAAGCCTGGACCAAGGACTCTGCAGTGATGTCCCCGGACTGGACTTTCCGGGCGGTTTCGGCGACGGTTGCCATATGAAATAGCCTTGTGAGAGGAGGCTGGGAATATAGAAAAGGGGTGTCGATTCGAATAAGGGATTAGGGGCCTGGGAGCTTACCCGGGACCGTGGGACAGTGTCGTCCCCTAGCCCTCATCCCTAACCCCTCCAGCTGGCCCTGCGGTCAGCCCCGATTCGACCACTTCATAATGTACAGGCTCAGGATCATACCCAGAATGCTGCAGGTATTGAACTTTAACCCAAGGCCCAGGCGCAACTTGACCATGTACAGGTCCAAGGCCCAGCCGTCTCGGAAGCCCAGATCCAATTCCCAGGCCTTGACGAAAAAGTTGCGGATGGGATTATTCATGTCCCCGCCGCTCATCACACCGATCTGCCCTAGTACCAGGCCCAGGACTTCGCCCAGGATTCCCCCGAGGATCAACCCCAGCAAGATGAAAACCACCAACCTGCCAATGCCCGCGCCTCGGTTCATTTCAGCTCCCATCGCCGCGCATCGCGCCGCATTCCAAGTTCCGCAAAGACTTCCGTTTTATGAATCGCGTCCGCCATGGTCGCCTGATTATCCATTAATACAGCTTCCGCCGCTTGGGCTTTTCTTCCAGCAACATCAATGTCTTCCGCTTTTCCTTACCGCGCAGGTAGAGGATTTCCACCGACTCGCCCACCTGGAACAGCTTAAATACATCCTGCACGTCCTGCAGGGAGTTGATGCGCTTGCCGGCCACTTCATAAATGATGTCCCCGGCCTTGAGTCCGGCTTTGTCCCCTGGCGAGGCGCGATCCACCCCGGCCACGGTTGCGCCCGGACGGCTCTGGTCCATGTTCGGGTCCGCATAGATGCCGGTCGTGAATTCTCGGATGCGACCGTATTTGATCAGTTCGTCCATAACCAGCTTGGCCTTCTGGATGGGTATGGCGAATCCCAGGCCGATGGACCCCTGGGAATTGCCGCCTCCAGTGAAGATGAAGGTGTTGATGCCGATAAGCTTTCCGTCCACGTTCACCAGGGCCCCGCCGGAATTGCCGGGATTGATGGATGCATCGGTCTGGATCATGTTGTGGTAATGGATGTCGCTGGTGCTGCTGAAGGTCCGGTTCAGGGCGCTGATGACGCCGACGGTGACCGTGGGTTTGGTGTCTCCGATTAGGTAGCCATAAGGGTTTCCGATGGCCACCACCCATTCGCCGATCATGTTGTCGGACTTCTCCTGGATCTGGGCGAGGGGCAGACCCGTCCCACCCTGGATTTTCACGATGGCCAAGTCGTTGGCATTGTCCGCCCCGATAAGCTTGGCTGGGAACTGTCGACCATCGGATAGGGTGACGGTGATGCCTTCCAGATCGCCGCTCTCGCCGGGATTCCCGTTGTTTCCCACCACGTGGCTGTTGGTGATGACGAATCCCTCTTTGGAGACGATAACGCCGGATCCCATGCTGCTCATCTCCTTGCGACGATACTGCGGTCCGAAGAAATCGAAGAAGGGATCCTGGTAGAAGGGGTTTCCGTAGGCGACCACGGCCGAGCGTCGGACAGTGACGGAGACCACGCAGGGAGCGGCCTTTTCCGTGGCCACCACGATGGCGGTCCGGCGGGAGTCCGAAGGGTTGGATCCCTCGGGCGCGGCGGCCGCGGGCATGACCATGGCCAATGCAACCAGGAATGGGGTAACGCTTTTGATACTCATGGTTTTGATTTCAATACTCATAATCCCTATAGGTGACTTTTTCCAGGCACAGGCCCTGGGCCGGGGCCCAAGTGCGCTCACCTTGATAGGTTCCGGCCAGGATTTCACCGATGAGGCCGGCCGGCAACGCTCCGCGGGCCACATCGAAACAGGCACCCACGATGGATCGGACCATCTTGTGGAGAAATCGGTTGGCTTCGAGGGTTACGGTGAGGAATTCCCCGTCCGCGTCCGCTTCCGCACGGAGGATTTCGCACAAAGTGCTTTTTCCATCCTCCCGGGGAACTGAGAAATTAACAAAATCATGGGGGCCCGCCACCACGGTCAGGGACCGGCGGAAAAGTTCCAGATCCAGCGGGAATCCGGGATGCCAGGATAGGGCGCCATGCAGGGCGGTGGGACGCAAAGCGATGCGATAACGGTAGAGCCGGGAAAGGGCAGAGTAACGCGCGTGGAAATCCGGAGCGCAGGCCTCAAGTCTGCGGATGAAGACCGAGTCCGCTGTCAGCGCGTTGACGGATTTCTGTACCCGGCGCGCGTCCAGGTCCGCATCGCATTCGAAATGAGCGACCTGGCCGCTGGCATGGACGCCCGAGTCCGTTCGGCCTGCTCCCACCACCATGACGGGCGTACGCAGGCAAATCTCCAAGGCCCGTTCCAGTTCGGCCTGCACGGTAGCCTGACCCGGTTGGACCTGCCATCCGGCATACGGTGTGCCCAGATATTCCACGGCGAATCGGTAACGTCCCATCGGGCCGGAAAGTTAGCAATCCGGAGATAGGCTCGTCGCTATTGAGTTTGCTAAGCCAAACTCACCGCTCCTCGCGATTTATAAAGGATAGGCTCGTCGCTATTGAGTTTGCTAAGCCAAACTCACCGCTCCTCGCGATTTATAAAGGATAGGCTCGTCGCTATTGAGTTTGCTAAGCCAAACTCACCGCTCCTCGCGATTTATAAAGGATAG
>JALYSE010000063.1 GCA_030854955.1 Fibrobacterota bacterium
GGAGTCTTGCCACTGATGGCGAAGGAAAGAATGCTGGTGGCGGGTTTTTTGGGCATGGTGAACGAACCGTTGATATTGACCGTCCACGGGATCCGCCCCACGGCTCCGGGGTTGGCTACCGCGTCGGCTGCCTCGGCCACCAGGCTCTCGTTCCAGAAGTCCAGGACAAAAATGTCCGGCCCTTCCGTCTGCAAGGTGAAGGATACCTCCACGGGACCGGTAACCGGCTCGGTACCGTTCACCAGGAGGAAAACCTGTTCCCCCGTAACCGCCAATACATTCTGGGTTTCAGCCATGGTTCAGGTATCTCCAGACAGATCCGCAGCGTCGGCATCGATACCGCGGGGCCGCTGGGGAACTTCATCCCCGGTTTCCTGGGGTGGGGCTTCGGAAGGATGGGGCGTGATGGGCTCCCCCTCGCCGAAGGCGCCGGAGAATCCCGGCGTCTCGCCTCCGCAAGCGATATGTTTGAAATCGAAAAGCCCCTTGCCGTAGATCTCGCATAGGTCTTTCTTGCATTTGCCCGCCGCGGGGTGGCAGTCCAGCTTGGGCAGCTTATCCTTTGGATCAAAGAAGAGCAGTTCCACGCGCCGGTTGGTGGCACTGCGGAAATTGTCATTGCCCGCAGCTTCGATGGGATGGTTTTCGCCGCAGCCGATGGTCTTTTTTCCCCCATCGAGAAAGGTCAGGTTACCGCGAAGCTTGATCAGGCCGTCCTCATCCGTTTCCAGGATTCCGGCCAAAGCCATCATATACACATCGAAGAATCCGCGCCAAGTGTCGAGCCCCGTTACGCCGTCCACGGCGATGGATTTCGAAAACTCCGCATTGTATCGTTTCTGGAAGGCCTTGACCGCGGCCTGCGTTTTGGCCCCGTCCTTGTTGTCGACGGCCCCCGGATCCGTGCCCCAGCCAAAGCGTTTGTCGATCCATTTCAGGATGGCTTGCCGGTCTTCCACCTGGTTGTGCTTGTGGGAAAGCTGCGCCCAATTCTCTCGGTCCCCGATCAGGGCAAAGAACACATTGTCCGCACGTTGCTGGGAAAGGGTGATATTGTAGTCGTCCCCACCCTTGGTGTCCGCGTGGCCGGCGATGAAGAGAAGCTCGCGGGTATGATCCTTGGCGTGCTTGTAGCATGCAGCAAGGACGGAGAGCCCGGTGATGCGATCCTGTTCCGATGTCTCCGCATCGTCCCCGCATTTGGGATCGGGAAGCAGCACGGCGCTGTCGAAGTGGAAATTGACATCTTCCATCTCGAGCAAATGCCCGCGCCCCTTGGTGACGTGGACGACATGGGCCTCTCCGATGGCGAATTGCCGCCCCTTTTCCAATTCCCGCATCGTTAGGTCAAACTTAGCCATCTCAGCCCGCCTTTTCCGCGACATCGGATTCGTCCGGATCGAGCAGTTCCAGTTTGGCCTGGCCCTTCTGCCTGTTGTCCGGGATGCGGATGAACCCATCTTTGTCGGATTTGCCCGTCTTAGCGGTCCCGTCCGGAAGGATGACCTTGAAGGACGTGGGCGGCATGGGATTGCCCTTGCCGTCGAGAAGCTGGAACTCGATGGGGATGAGAGGGTCGTCCGTTAAATCCACGGGTAAATCGGGGATGACGGGAGGGGTCGGCACGGTTGGGATAGCCGGGATGGCGGGGAGGGTCGGAGCTTTGGGAATTCCGGGAATCTCGGGCATGGCCGGAATATCCAATGCCGGTAAGCCGGGGATTTGCGGCATGCCGGGGATCGGAGGAAGTCCAGGGATTTCCGGAATGCTTGGCAGGTCGGGGAGCCCTGGGATATCGGGTATCCTGGGAGTATCGGGGATTGACGCGCTCGGCGGTTTTGGGGTCTTGGGAACGGCGGGCTTGGGCGGGACCTTCGAGGTGGGCGATCCCAAGGATAGGAATTCTCCCGTGGTCTGGTCGAAGGCATCCATGTCTTCCCATTCCACCGGCTCCGGCTTGGGAGGAATGATCAGTCCTTTGAGCAGACTCCTTTCGACCGAACGGCCGGTGAAAAGGAAATACCGGAGGGATTCATAGAGGTAGGGTCCATCGGCTTTGTAATAACGGCTTGAACCGTCGAACCAGAAGGCGGCCTCGCGGCTCAGCGCCCGGTGGAGCACGGCGACGGGAAAAGATCGACAGGCCTGCAAGGCTTCGCCGCGCGTGATCGGACTCCAAAGCGACCTATCCCGGGAGATGGCCGATGCGTCCAAAAAGGGTCGATCAAATTGCGCCAAGGAAATCTCGTTCCGAGTGGAGTCGTAGTGGATGAGATACTCGAACCCCGGAAAATGTAGCACTAATGGCGTTCGGGCGGAAACCGGGCCGCCTCAGGGTCCGTCATAGTGACCGCCGTCACATGGGGTTGGGTATAAATCCCGGTAAAATCAGTCCGGTTCCCCATCGGAATCATCTTCAATGGGTACGGCCGCGCCCTTCGATTCGAAACCTGTTTCGGAATTGAGCCAAAGTAATTTTGGAACCGTTCGGTTCCGGAAATAGAGGTCCTCGAAGCGGGACCCGCGGGGACTTTCGACGGCAATCGGAGCGTCGGCCTCATCGCCTTGCAGCCAAGATCCATCGACATCCCTTTCCAGCAGCCAGAGGTTTCCATCAGCGGAAAATTTCAGGATGACCCGCAAGGGCCCCGGTCTTGATGCAAATGTCCGGGTTTTCAAATTGCCTGGCGCGGTCCTGTTTTCTGCGGTAATTACCGTGTGGCTTACCACCGAAATCGTTCCGGGTTTTCCGGGCGCCGCCTCCGTGTGGAACGCAGCTCCCCATTTCAGGCTTGGCCCGATGATTGCCACATCCAGGCTTTTGAATTTAGTGGAGGCAGCAGCCAATGTGGCCAGCCGGATAACCGGGCCAAATCCCTTGGCGTCATCCCAATCCATCGCATCCACTACGAGGGAATCCCCCGATTGAATGGCCCATACGACCATTCTGCAATGAGAGGATAAGGGGATCAGCCTCGCTGCCTTGATTTCCCCGGCGGGCAATCGGAAATCCGGATTCCATTTGGGGCCGGCCTTTCCCGCGAGCACGAATCCCGATAGAATGTAGCCTGGTCCGACCTTCCCCAGGAGCATTCCTGCAAGGACGGCATCCGTTCCATCCGGATTGTCGGAGTGATTCAGGTTTGAGACCAATCTCCAGTCCGCCTGGGAAGGAACGGGGATGGTCGTGCTTTTTACGCTGTCGTTTCCTTTGATCCTTGCCAAGGCCAGTTTGCCTTTTGAAAGCCATCCGACCCAAACGATATCTGCGTCCCGGCCGCGGACCAACGGCTTCCGTCCGCAAAAGAGGGCCGGTTCGGATTGTTCCAGTAGGAATAGGAGTCGCCGATCTCGCTTCGGATGACGGTAACTCCAGGAAGTGCGCCTCCGTTCCAATATTGGAGAAACCGATCCAGCAGATTGTCCAGCAGAGTCCTGATGTGTCTCCATGTGGCGGAAAGGGTCAAGTCCAGGACAGGCCTCGCGCCGCGGTTGGCGTTTCTTCATTGTTTTCCAGGTTTCGAAAAACGCTTTGGCGTTCTTCTCCAACAAGGCGGGACTGGCAACGCCCGAATCCGGAACCAGGTGTTTGTACACGGGAGCGCTTTGTCCAGATTCTTTTACAGCTGTTCCTCGTGGACCTTCCAATTTTCCCAATCGTCCGGGGAGGGCGCGGAACCGCGCGCGGGTTGCCGCATGAGAACCATCAGGGTTTTGGCCAGGGGAACGGATACCCTCATTCGTTATCTTCCACCTCGTCCTCTTTCTGTTTCTTCTCTGATCCGGGGAAGGTGACAACGTGGGGTTCAAACCCGGCTTCGGGGTTGAACAGGGTTATCCTTGGCAAGGTACCCTTTCGGAAAAACAGGGATTCCAGTTTGGAACCTCGAGGTGTTTCCACCGGAATAGGGTCCTCGAAATCCGAAGATTGAATCCAGACTCCATGGACGTCCCGGTGAAGTAGCCATGGCGAGGATTGCGAATCGAATTTCAAGGTAACACTATAGGGACCAGCCTTGGTGGGGAAATATTGGGGCTTTGGAACCCCGGGAGATGTCCTTTTGGCGGCAATGTCAAAAGAATGGCTCCATAGAACCAATTTTCCTTTGCCATCTGGAGAACTCTCCTTAATGGCGATTCCCCACGACAATTTTCCTGAAACCGCGGTGGCATCGAACGATTTGAAATCGGACCCTGAGGCTTTAACGTTACCAAGGTCAAGGGGCCGTCCCATTCCAGCCTTGTCATCCCAGGAAAGGAGTTCAGCGAAAAGCTTTCCTTGATGACTGCGCACCCAGATGAGGTATCTGGATTCATGTGAAACCGGAACCAAGCGGATGGCCAGGATTACGCCCGGGGGCATCCCATAGGAGGGCATCCATTGGAAATTTTTTTGGTTTCGGAATTGGAAGGTTGATAATTGGGCGCCTAGCGTATCTTTATGGATGATTGATCCGGAAAGCAGGGATTCCTTTCCGCCCGGTGCTTCCGTGTAATTCAGAAATGGGACGACTTCCCATGTTCCCTGCACGGAGGAAGGGAAATCAAGTGTAGTGATGGAATCATTGCCGCCAATGCGGGCCAGGCGTAATTGCTTATCCGCTCGCCAACCGACCCAAATCGTACCTGGCTCACGCCCTGCAGGAGCGACTGAAGGGACTGGGATGGACTCCGCGTTTCCCTCGCCGATTACGAAGACCCTGGGCATCAACGATTTGTTCTCTCCTATGTAGGATCGTTGAACCAGTAGGCGTGGGGGATTTGAGCCGCGATCACGCCATGCCAAGTGAAGGCAACGCGCCAACCCCATCATTGACTGCGTTGAAGTGAAGGTATCGACGTCTTTTTCGAGGATTGAAAAATCCAGCCATTCCGTGGAAAAGGGCAGGGCGGTTGAGTCGAGTCGGTAGCGAAGCCTATATTTGCCGGGTTGCAAAAAACCAAGGTAGGATTGGACCCGCAAAGAATAGGTGAACTTCTGTCCTGCAGCCAGAGCTGCTTGGGGAGGTTCGGTCGTCTTTGGAAGACCCGGGGGCGTTTTAGGGATAAAGTCGATTGATTTATCCTGTTTGGTGGCCAGGTTTTCCAGTTCCCAATGCGCCGGGTGGGTGGGCAAGAAAGGAATCAGGGTGTCCTTTTGGGCCAAATCCTGCAAAACCACTTTGAGATCGATGTCCTCTTGGGAAGAATAGGGCGACCGATCCCGACTCAAAAAAGCATTTATTTCAAGATCGCCATGTTTCATGGTTGTAGACCTCGCAAGTTGTGACGTCGTGTTTTCCCGGCACCCGCAGAGGGCCAGGAAACCCAGCAGGATTGGAACATCAAAGCGCAGACTCATCCCACCCGCGTAATTTCAAAAGGCATTTTCCGCAATAGTCGTTCGTCGTCAAGGGAAGGTAGCCCATGAGGCACCAATCCTGGCCGTCATGGCTGCCGGGGAATCCACCGGCTTCGCTTCCCAGTGCTCCACCAGTCCAGTGATGCCGGAGATAAAGCACATGGCCGACTTCGTGCATGGTATTTTCGGTTACGCCATAGGGCATCCCGTTTTGGTATACCGATTGGCTGTACCAGACAAAACATCCCCTGCGTCTGTTGGCAACCCCACTGGTCGTGGCGGACCATTGAGAGTTGTCGGTATAAACCGGACGATTTGCGTTATCCCAATAGGAATAGGAATCTCCGCATTCGCTTCGGATGACGGTGAAACCAGGAAGCGCTCCACCGTTCCAGTGAGTCATGAACCGGTCCAGGAGATTGTTAATTAAGGTACTCAAGGCGTCCCATGTGTTGACGTCGGTCAAATCGATGGCTGGCGACCCGACCCTCCTTGCGGCGCCATTGTATGCCGAATCGGTTTCCAACCAGATTAGGTATGGACTGGCGAAATCTTCCTTCACCAAGACATCCAAATCCCAATCCTCGGGATTCGAGACCCCGCGTTTTGCGTACCTTATCGCTTCCAAATAAGTTCTTTCGCTCATCCGTAGAGGGGAGCGGGCGTGATGATCAACCTCCAAGGAATGGAAAGCCTTGGCGAACTCGGACTTCATCCTATCCGTGCTGATGGTGCCCAAGGGGCCGGCCGTATTGGCATACCTGGGATCGAATGCCGGTAGTCCTGCGAAAGCACCTTGTGTCGGCTTGACCACGATGCGCGCGATCCTCAAATCCCTCCAGACCGTCATTACGCCGCCGGTCTTCACCTCATCCGGTATGGGATCCCGTCCTTCGACGATCACGAAAACCTTAAGCTTATAGCAATCACCAGCCATGCGCGAAGGCAGGAATATGATTCCGGTTTCTCCGCTTCCATCGGTCAATCCGGTAACGCTGAAATTATCCGGCCTGGAATCGATCCCGATTTGGTATGGAAATCCCGGAGTTTCGCCTTGAGCGATCAAGGTGCCGTGCACGTCGGTCGGAGTCCTTCCGCCCTTGGCCTCGGGACAATTGAATCCATATGGCGGATTGGGAGCGCGAGGCAGTTTTCCGCGCACATAGCTTTTTGGTGATCGGGTCTTTTCCGAGTTTCCGGAAATCCGGACCAGGTAATCCTTCTGGTTTTCCGGCAAATCGAATGCAGGTACCAACTGGAAGCATACGCGGATCCCGGAAACGGCGTCGCCGGTAGTCGGGTTGGTCAGGCGAACTACAATAGGAATTCGCCCCAAGCCCTGGTTCCCATCCCACATCCGCTGCTCGGCATTATACCTATGTCGGGTCAATGGATCGCCTAGGTTAGTATCCTCCCGGAAACAAAACGATCCGGGAAAGACCAATCGTGCGTCCTGGGTGAAATCCGTTTCCCGTTCGACCGTTCCATCTGCTTTTCTGAGGGTCGACCTCACCAGGCCTTGGAGTTGTTCCTGGAATTCATCATCCGTCAGGGCACGGCTGGCTTGGTGTTCCAATTCGCCTCGCAGATGTCTTTGACATCTGCGCGTTATCGGCCCCTCATCCCCATCTACGGCTCCGTAATAGAATCCAGCCAGTTGCAAACGTTCCTGGCGCCCTTCCGCGGTGTCCACGGCATGTAATAACGGCTCCATATCGCCATATTCCACCGAAATTGAATAAGTGGGCGGCTCCTCATGAAGTACTACGGTCTGTTCTTCCCCTGTAGGGACATCGGCCTCCACAGTTTCGGCATCAGCCGCCCGGTCGATAACAGCTTCATCTTCACCGGACACTATGCCCGCCTTTTTTCGGATGGGCCTGGACGGTTCACGAGCCTGAACTTATGCTTACCCGGAGCCACGCCGTCCACAACTACCTTGCCTGAATCATCCAGTTTTCCCGTGCGCACCTCGCCATTCGCCAAATGGACCTCGTAATCGAGTTTCTTCTTGGCTTCCCCTTCTCCATCCTGGACCTTCACCGTAAGCTTATCGGTAAGTTTCAGCGGACCGGAAATTCCAACCAGGCCTCCGGAAATGACTTGGATGAAATAGGTGGGATTTTCAGCCTGGGGTTCGCTACCATCGGAGGAAAGGTAAGCTTTCTTCCATTTCCAATCACCGGAAATTTTTTCACCGCTAACCTTGCAAGGTTTGGTTTCCAGGAGTCGGCGAAGGCCGCCCCATTGCTCGATAATCATGACATCCGCGGATTCGCCGTCCTTATATCCGTCCGCCTTGGCTGAAATCTTCACCTTGTCTTTAATCCCCGCCTCAGCTTTATCCCATTTCACATCGACCAGGGTTCTGACCGTCAACTCGTAACTCCCCTTCTTCGCATACCCCCCGTGGTTCGCAGCCCCATCCATGGTGCTCGCCCCCAGGATTTCCTTGCCATCCGGATCCTTGATGTGATACAGGATGCCGGATAGCGGCTTACCCGCCGAGTCCGTGAACTCCACCATGATTTCATGGCTCTCTGTGGTCCCGGGCGGTTCGCTCAGGGGGAACGCTTCGATAGCCTTGGGCCCCTTAATCTTGGATGCCTGGGCCGCCGCCGCCGCGCCCGCGCTGCCGGCCTGGGATCCGCTGCCCACTTCGCCGATAAGCACGGTCATGCAACCCATGGCGGGCATGGAAGGCGGTCCCACGCAAATGGTGATGTCCGAAACGCGCGCTGCGGGCTTCT
This sequence comes from Fibrobacterota bacterium, assembly GCA_030854955.1. GTDB lineage: Bacteria > Fibrobacterota > Fibrobacteria > UBA11236 > UBA11236 > Chersky-265. The sequence goes on from JALYSE010000063.1 coordinate 8,092, forward strand.
TCCCAAGCAGCACACCCATGCTGCCCAAGGTGATGGGTCCGCCCACGTGGGGGACCGGTCCCGTGCACATGGGACAGACATGCATGTCGCCCAAGGTGGAGGCCGGCATCTTGCCGATCAACAGGGTCGGATTCCCCAGGATGACGGTGCCTCCGTGGGCGGTGGTGTCGCCCATGCGGGCCGCGGGCTTACCCATGCCTGTCCTCTTTGACCCCGTATTCCAGGTTGGTAAAACCTTTCATGGCCTCCAGACCGCCGTAATAGGAGCATCCCCGCCAGACCATGGTCATGCGATGTTTTTCCATATCCACGACCACGGTATGCAGCACCATGGCCATTTCCTCCGGGCCCTGGCCCACGTCCAGCCAAGCCCTGGGGCACACCCCGGGCAGGGAGAACGAGAATTGGGGAATGGCCGGATCGAGATGCGCGAGCTTGATGGTCTCGTCGCCCTTTAGGTAGGGAAACGATAGGCCCTTGGACGCGCCGTTAAAGAAGCGGGGATTGAGCATGGGCGCCTGGGAGGGAGGGAACGCGCCGGGCTTGGAGCCGATCTCCGGGGCTTTCTTCAGGCCATGCTTGCGATCGGCTTCGGCTTCGACCCAATGTTCGGGAGGCAGTCCCGCAAAAGTGAAGCGCGGATGGAAACCCTTGTTCACGTATCCGAAGCCCATGGGGTCCGGTTGGTGCTTCCACTTGTCGAACGCGCCCACAACCAAGTTCAAGGGGGAAAGGAGTTTTTGCGGATCCTCGATGTTCGGAAGCGCAAGGTCCTGCACGGCCTTGGGATGGTCCTTGACCACGAAGCCCCGGCCCACGGCGTTCTTCAAATAGGCGTAGTTGAAACCTTCATCGCTCTTGGCATCCTTGCCGCCGTAGGCGCGGGAATAATCCAGCGGCATGGCGACGAAGGGCTCAGGTTCCGTGAATCCGATGCCGGTGCCGGTGACGAAGGCCTTGCGGTCCCCGAAGACCCGGGCGACCTTCCGGGCCGTGCCTACTTGGACTCCCACGTCGAGCTGCTTGAGCGGACGGCCCCCGGGAACATGGGCCTTGGCGAGGAGGATGACGTCCGTCATCGGCTTGTAGGGAGCCAGATCGGATTCGAGTTTCACGGGATCCGATTGCGGCTTGCCGTTGTTCCAGTATTCATCGGCTTCAAGGAACGGATCCTGTTCCTCCGCCTCGCGGGCGGGCTTGCCGTTTTCGAAAACGTAGGTTCGCTTCCCCAGCACCGAAAGGATGGGGGCGCCGTCGGGAGCGTTCCCGGGAATGAAATGCGAGAACCATTCCATCAGTTGATCATTACCATGGCGCCCGTGAGGGTATTGATGGCCGTGGATTCCACGTTGGTCATCACTCCCGTCATTTTGTTCTGCACGCCGGCCTTGGATTCGACGTTGATCTTGCCTTCCATCTTGAGGTTGAGCCCCTTGAGCGTGGCGTCCATGGTCGCTTCCAGGGCCACCTTCTGTTGCGCCTTGATATTGACGTTCGCGCCGTCCAAGGCCAGGTCCTGCTTGGCCTTGATGTTGATGGCGCCGCTCTTGGACTCCAGGGAGATTTCCTTGGCCTCGATGTTCAGGGCGCCCTTGGCTTTGAACTCCATATCCCCCTCGGTGACGATCGAGACCATGCCCCCGCCGGCATCGATCTGGAACACATGCTTGCCTTTGCCGTCCTGCAGGGTGATCAGCTTCTTCTCGTCGTTGAGTTGGAGGGTGTGGCCCTCCATTGTCAGCATGGCGATGGCCTTGGCCTCGTCGTCCATGACGAGTTTATGGCCGTACGCCGTTTCCACGAAAAAGACTTTCTTGTCGTAGTCCATCTTCATGGTATGCGCACCCGCTGGAGTGCAGAGCCGGATGTTCTTGTTCTTGTCGTCGAAGACCAGCTCGTTCCCGTCCGTCGTCCTGATGGCGATCTCCTGGGCGGCCGGGTCGTCGTTCAGGGAGATGACGTGGCCGCCCTTGGTGGTAATTTCGATGACGGTCTTGTCTTCTTTGTCGTCCAGGCGGATCTGGTGGCCGGAGGCGGTGCGGATGATGCTCTCGGATGGATTCCGCTTATTGACCGGCGATCCGTTGGCGGGATTGGGAACCGTGCCCAGGGCGATGGGTCGATCCGGATCGCCGTCCTCGAAGGCGAGCACGATCTCGTTGCCGTTGTGGATGGGGAAATGCATGCCGTAGTTGGGTCCGCCGTAGGGCTGGTTCATGCGGATGGGCAAGCTGGCCTGTCCGTCCTGCGCATCGCTGAGGTCGAAAGGCAGCTTGGCATGATAGCGGCCGTCTTCGTCCAGATAGGCGTAAGGGCCCGCTACGCCGTCCACCTTGGCGGAGAGGATGCCGTGGATGCGGGGCTTGGGAGTGTGCAAAGTGGGCCGGTAGACCACGTCCGCGGGAATGCATTGGAACGAGTTGGAATAGATGAGCACCTCCTTGTCGCTCTCGAAGCCTTCGCGCTGATCACCGTGATGCACCACACTGAGGAGAGTGTATTTGCCTTCGAAATTGCTGCGGCCGTGGGGGTCCTTCAGTTCGAAGCGCATGCCGGCGCGGAAGGCGCGGCAGATGCCTTCGCCCACCAGGTTCACCTTGGCGCAGGCGTGCATTTCCGCGCGTAGGTCGGCGATGCGTCCCGCTTCCGAGGTGTTGAGGGCCTGGGGCCCGTATTGGTAGGATTCCCCCTGTCCCGGCTTGGCTGCCTTGCCGAGCACGTTCACCCCCGGGGTGCGGTCATTGTAATCCTTGATGGTGACCTTGCCCGTCACCATGCGCTGGGTGCGGCGCATCTTGGAGACGTGGTCGGCCGATTCGGCGCCCGTGGCCAGATGCGACAGGCCGGCCTCGGCCAGCATGTCCACTGCGGGGGTTTCCGGGATCACCTTGACGCCGTCGATGTTGTCCGCGATGATGACCTTGTCTTTGTTCCCGTCATGGTCGAAGTAATAGAAGATGCCTTCGTCCTCAAGCAGCCGGGACACGAAATCGAGATCGGTCTCGTTGTATTGCACGGTATAATCGCGTTGACGCAAGGAACCTTTGATGTTGAATTCGACCGGGGACAGGGCGTTGGCATCGAAGATCTGCTGGGCGATCTCCTTGGCGGTCTTCTTCTGGAAGATGCGGCTCTGGCTGGTATAGGAAAGGAGCTTGAGGTGGGGTTCTACGACGATATCGTAGAGGTAGACCTCGTGGCCGAAATTCTCGCTCGAGTCCGGATATTGGTTGAATTCCGTGACGACTCCGTGGTGGGTGATGGGGAAGTCCTTGCCCTCCACGGTCAAGGTCGCGTCCTTGCCGATCATGTCCGCATAGGGGACGTCGCTTTCCTCGCTGCTGGCCTGGATCCTGAGGTGGAAGCACTCGGAAATGGCCTCGTTGAGCGTGAACTCCAGAACGCGGAAGGTATCTGGGGCCAAGGCTCCGATTTTCAGATTGAATTTCAGGGAGGTTGAGGAGGGCATGATTCCCCTTCGGGCTAGGATTCGCACTCCCGGACCAGCGCCGATGGCGCGTCCGGGATACTTTGGAATAATAGTAGATTTCCGCCGCCGCCCTGTCGGTGATGGGGCTCACATGGATACCCTGGAGGAGCCGGCAATGCCCGCTTCGCCCCCTGCCCCACCCGGAAGGCGGAATGGCCCGCCTGATTTAAGCCGGGGTTATCGAGGCGCGGGCCGGAATGCGCGACCGGATTGATTTTTGCAGGCGGGCGGGAATCCGGCTCCAATCGATCGCCTGCACGCGCGCATCGAATCCGGGAAGGGATTCCGGGTTCCACCCACCCAGGGTCTTCACTCGCCGTTCCCAACGCCACAGGGCCGCGTGGGTCAGGAATCCCTCTACCACAGGCAAGGCACAGATGGGGGAGAGCCCAATCAGGATCCAGGGCCAGCCTTCCCCGGAAACGTACCAGAGCGCGAAGGGGACGCATGCCAGGACGAAGTTGAAGGCGGCGGCCCGGTAGAACCGGATCTCCTGTCCCAAGCTGCGCGTCCAGAAAAGCCAGCGGTAGGTCTTCAGATGATCTTCAGGGGGTACGATATAGTCTGGGTTTTCCGGTAGGGGCGCCACCATGCTCTTGAGGGAAGCTTTTAAGGCATGGGGATGGTTCGCCAGGGTCTGCACGAAGATGCCCATGCACAGGTCCGATGAACTCCAGAGCGCCAGCACGCGATTCTCCCAGGCGAAGAGGATCCGCTGTTCGCGAAGGATGAAGAGGGTTCCCAGCAGGATGATGAAGGGCAGGCCGACCAGGAGTCCCCAGGATCGGTAGGCGAATGCTAGGATGAGGATGGCGATTACCGAGGATAGGCTGACGATGGCACCCGCGCGGAGGTTCCGCAAGCGCGTGTTCATGGTCTTCCAGGTGAGGGCGATGGCTTCTTCCATGGGTGGCCGCTCAGGAGGACGGCGCTTGCGCGCGTATGCGGAGGCAGGAGGCCGCCGCGATTTCGATGGTACGGTCGATTTCATCCGAGGTGGTGGAGTGGCCGAGGCTGAACCGGACCGAAGCGTAGGCATCCTCGTCGGACAGGCCCATGGCCTTGAGCACGTGGCTTGGGCCGATGGTGCCGCTGCTGCAGGCCGAACGGGTGGACGCGGCAATTTCGTTCATGTCCCGGATCAGGGACCGGGCGTCGATACCTGGAAAGCACAGGTTCGAGGTGTTTGCCAGGCGGTTTACGGGATCGCCGTTCACGCGGAGTCCGGTGATGCGTATCGATAGCTCCCGTTCGAGGCGGTCCCTCAATTCCCGTAACCGGCGCGTTTCCCCTGCGGTTTCCAGGGCGGCCAGCCGGCAAGCCTCGCCGAACCCGACGATGGCGGGTACGTTCAGGGTGCCGCCCCGCAGGCCGCGTTCCTGCCCGCCTCCGGGTATCAGGGGCTCCAGAGCGATGGTTTCCGGGCCGCCTCGGATGTACAGGGCACCGACGCCCATGGGGCCGCAGATTTTATGAGCCGAGAACGCCGCAAGGTCGAAGCCGTCCCGTTCGGCATCGAGCGGGATCTTGCCCAGGGCCTGGGTCGCATCGGTCAGGAACAGGGCGTTCTGCTCATGGGCTAGGGCGGCGCATTCCCGGATGGGGAAAAGGGTGCCGGTCTCGTTATTCGCCGCCATGAGGCAAACGACCCTTGCGGGGACCGCAGACAGGGTGGAATCCAATTCACCCAAGCCGATGCGGCCGAAGCCATCCACGGGGAGATGGCCCACGGGGATGTCTGATGCTTCCAGAGCGGCGCAAGCGGCGAGGACCGCATCGTGTTCGACCCGGGAGGTCAGGATGCCCCAGGGGAGGGTCCGGGTATTGGAAGTCCGGCGCGGGAAAAGCCCATGCAAAGCCAAGGTCAGACTTTCGGTGGCGCCGCCGGTGAAGATGATTTCATTCTGCTTGGCGTTGATGAAGCCGGCGATTTGGATGCGGGCCTCTTCGACCGCGTCGCGGGCGTCCCACCCGAAGCCGTGATCCCGGCTGGATGCATTACCCCATTTCCCGCCCAGCCAGGGAAGCATGGACTCCAGCACGCGGGGATCGAGCGGCGTGGTCGAATTGTGATCGAGGTAGATCATGGAACCGCCTTCAGGCGGGCGGGAGCCTTTTCCGGAACTCGTCCGCGAACGAACGGAAGTAGGCCGCAGCCGGATCGGTACGGGCTCCGAGCTTGGCGAGTTCCGCTTCCAGGGCTTGGAGGGAGCGGTCCGGATTGCCCATCAGCAACAGCGCGATCGGGCGGCGCATCGCCAGGGCTTCGTCCATGGCGTGGTACCGCTTTTCCATCTTGTCGTAGATCTCCGCTAGACCCTGATGGGCGCGCATGAAGGGGATTCCGTGCGCGGAGATGGCCGCGGCCATGTCCCGCGCCGCTTCATCCGCGTTTGCATCGGTGAAGTCCCAGGTCTTGTAGGTGTTCTCGGGCATCACATAGCCGATGGGCCGGTTGATGGTGGTGCCTTTGTAGGCATGGAATTCCTTGTTGCAGCACTCCGCGACGATTTTCTCGATTTCCTGGTGCCTGACCCCGACTACAGGATTGATGTGGAATTCCCCGGTGGCATGATGATCCGAGGCCTGGTTCAATCCGAGCCAACCCAGGACGCCAGGGGCGATATCCAAGGTGAAAATCCCCGAAACCCTTTTCTTCAAACCGAGTTTCGCGAGCTCGGGATTGATTGATTCCTTGTAAATGGAGTCGATGCTCATGGAAGCGGCCAGGGATAATGGACGGTGACGACGCGCGTGGGTCCGATGGGTTTGCCGGGCTCCAGACCCGCTTTTTCGGCTCTCGACCCCGCCGGCACGCCGCCCGTCGTCGCGATTACCGGGAAGGCGACCTTCTGGTTATCGGTATGTCCCGCATTGGGGCCGGTTTTCACTTCCACGAAAATCCTCTCTCCCGGCTGTCCGTTTTTTCCCGGCAACTCGACGTAAAGGTCGGGCCGCGTCCGCACGCCTCCGGCATCGATGGTGGTTTCTTCGCCCAGGATTTTGCCCCCTGCGGCGATGATGTCCTTTTTGGCCTGCTCGACGCCCTCGCGGCCCTGATCGCCCGGACCGGATCCCCCTTTGCACAATCCCAGTGGATCCAGGGTTTCGATCGGGTTGGTGGCGTACTGGTACTGATCGATTCCCCCATACAGGCGAATGGGGTCCTTGGAAATATAGCGACCGCTTTCGGGATCGTAAAACCGGTGGTGGTTATAGTGCAGCCCCGATTCGGCGTCGAAATACTGGCCTTGGAACCGCCAAGGACAGTCTTCCGGATCCCCCTTTCCCGCGATCGGCTTGCCCCATGGGTCGAAGCGCATGCTCCAGGCCGCCTTGCCGTCCGGATCCACCATTTCCCGGGGCGTCCCGAGATGGTCGGTGATGATGGAATGGAGCTTACCGTTCAGGATCCTGAAAACGGGCTTGAACCGGTTCGGTTCGAATCCCCAGGTCCGGACGCTACCCTCCTTTTCCAATTCATGCAACAAGGTGGCTCCGTTCCAGATGAAACGGACATCCTTGCCCGGGCCTTTTTTGGAAATCCGCCTACCGAACGGATCGTAGGCGTATTCCCAGGATTGGCCTTCCGGCGTGGTGATTTTGCGTAGCCGATCCTTCGCGTCCCAGGCGAACAGCCATTTTCGTTCCGGCCCTTTTCCCGCGGGTTCGGTCTTCGACTCGAGGCGGCCTGCCGCGTCGTAGTCGTATCGCACCCCGCCCCGGAACGAAATCGCGCCGCCGGTCGCATTGCCGACCGGGAGGATCCGCTCCCCTTCCCGCACCGCGACAGGATCGCCGGAGGGATCCAGATCGTATTCCGCACGCTCCATCCCCAGGGAGTAACCGATTAGGCGCCTTGCGTCATCATAGGCGTAGGTCGTTTTGCCCCATTCCGATTCGGTGACGGATTGCAAGGTTCCGGATTCCCCGTAGGCATAGGAGCGGTCGATGGCCGCTCCGGAGAGCGCTGGGCCCATATCGGTCAAGGCCTGACGCAACAGTCGGCCGCGGGAGTCGAAGCTCTGGACCAGACTCCGATCTCCGGGAAGGCCGATTTTTTCCGCCAGCCCGCCGGCGTTGCGGTCATACCGGAAGGTGCCCAATCCATTCGCGTCTAGGGCCGCCACCAGGCCGTTGCCATCGTATTTGTAACCGATATAGGTCCCGACGTCCGATTCCAGCCGTTGGACCAAGCGGGTAGGGCCGAATTCCCGCCTGATCCCGAACCCATTCTGGGTTTCCCTGATATTGCGTCCCAATGCGTCCCGCTCGATGGCCAAATCCGCCCAGGCATTTTTCGCCGCGATGATGTCCCCGGCATCATCGTATTCGAATTCCGATTGCTCCCCGTCCGGAAGCGTCTCGGAGACCAATTGGCCGGCGGCGTCGAATTTCCACGCCACGATCTGGCCCAGGGGGTTAGTTTTCCGGATGCACCGGCCCGACAGATCGTAGAGCAGGGAAAGGGATTGCCCGTCGAACCCCGTCTCCCGCGTAACATGTTCGCCCGCATCGAAGCCGAAGCTGTAGGTTTCGCCCCGGCCGTTGATGACCGATTCCAGGCGATCGGGTTCGCTGCCCCACTTGAACTTCACCGGCGCCGAGGACGCGACGCGCTTTTCCAGGAGCCTCCGGCAGGTACCGTACCGGAAGCGGACCTCCGGACTCGCGGAACCGGATGAACGAAGAAGGTTGCCGACGGCGTCCAATTCGTAGGACTCTTTGCGGCCGCGGTTGTCGGAGACGCCAGTATTGCGTCCGAGCAAGTCGTACCGGTAGGTCTGCACGGTGCCGTCGGGATCGGTGCTTTCCAGGATGCGGCCGAACTCATCCCGCGCATACAAGGTCTTGCGGCCTTCCCAATCGGTGGACTCGATCAAATCGCCATTGGCCGCATAGGCTCGCCGGCTGACCACCCCGTCCGGTTTGCGGTACAGTATTGGATTTTCCGATGCGTCGTATTCTGCCGTGTAGGCGAAGCCCAGCGGATCGATGGCTGCGAGGATCCGGCCCGCGTCATCGTACTTGTTTTCCCAGCGGCCGCCCTTGGGGTCGATTTCGCAGACGGGTTGATGGACTTCGTTGTATTCCCACGTCGTCACCCTGCCCAGGGGGTCGGTGCGCTTGCTGCGGTTTCCCGCCTCGTCGTATTCGAAGGCTGTGGTCTCGCCCATGGGGCCTATGGACTTCTTGACGCGGCCAAGGTCATCGTATTCGGTCTTCTTGATCCCGCCCATGGGATCGATTTCCTGGATGATCTGTCCGCCCGGCAGCCATTCGAACCGCCGGGTGTCCCCATAGCTGTTGGTGACATCCGTCCAACGGATATGATCGAGGTAACGCAGGACCTTCAAGTTGTAATCGTCCAGGCCCCCGTACCGGATGCAACGGCCTTTGTCATCGTATTTGTAAGTGAACACGGCACCGTCTTTTTCCAGTTCCCGGCGAAGCAGGCCCTGGTCGGTATATTGATAGCGCGTGGCATTGCCCAGCGCATCGAACGCCGCGGCGAGCATTCCCTTGGAATCGTACTCATACCTGCATAAGGCGGTCTCTCGCCCATCGGCATGGCGGAAGGCGACGTTCGAGATCCGTCCCGCGGACGAATAGGCCACGGCCAAGGTCCGCTTTTCGAGCTTCTGGCGAAGGCCCTTGAGGCGTCCTTGATCGTCCCAAGCCAGTTCGATTCCATGTCCCGCTTCGTTCTCGAGGACCCTGAGCGGCCACCATTGGCCGTTGCGGTCGGGTTGGAAATAATACCGGACCGGTTTACCGGTCGGCTTCCAATGGGTGATGCGAAGCCGCATCCCGGCCCGGGTGATTTCATGATTGCTGCCGATGTCCCTGAGAAGGCCCGAACGTTCGACGGTATCCTGGGGATCCGGAAACACCACGACGCCGCCGGAAGGGGTGACGAAACGATAGTCCTTCCCCTGGCGGGTGAGTCTGGCGGAATAGGGAGACGCCCACCCAAGCCCGAAAGGAGAGTCGGTTTCGGTATTCAGGAAGGAATGGTAATGCCGCGTCCATTTGAGCGGGAACCGCCCCGGGATGGCGATTTCCTCCACATCCTGGAGAACGGCGCCGGTGCCGATATCTATGGGCATGCGTACCTCATCCTGGGGGACAACCGCACGTTTCTCCCCCGTCCTTGGGGGCAGCCGGAGGCGCCGTCAGCTTTTCGACGCCTTTGGAGAGGCCCGTCTGCACCCCCGCCTGGGCCGCGCTCACCGCCAAGGCCCGCACCAAGGCCCCGATGCTGATCCCGACCATCACATTGGAAAACCCCACCGTCACCGCGTTCGGCACCACCGGGATATCACTGCAAGACGTGGCCGCCAACGGGCACACGAACGCCATGGCTCCGCCATTGATGGTCACGTTCGGGCTCCCGAGGGCCGTCGATCCCTGCGCCCCGGGAAAAGGCATAGGCGGCATCAACAACTTCACCCAGGTCTGCCATTGCGTATAGGACGCAAAAGCAGTCATGGTTGTCGTACAAAAGGTAGTAGCGCTAGTGGTTTCAATCCCCGTCACGTCCTTCACGAAATCCTCAGCCGCCTTGGGTAAAGGCAGCAGGGAAGCCAAGGCCGCAATCGCCATGTTGGCGAAAATCGTCAACCCGGCCAAGGTCAAGCCCATGGCCACATGGGTGAGATACCGCCCCCAATAGGACGGATTGGTGGGAAGCACAGGAACACCCACGGGGATATGCGCCGAATAGCCCATGGCCCCCACGGCGCAGGCCGGGGTGCTGTTCACGAACACATTCATCATGGGGAACTTCGGCGTCATCCACATATAGATGGAGCCGGCATAAGGCGCAGGCGTGGGGATGGGGGCCGGGGCCGGCGGGATGACCTGGGTATGGATGTCCAGACCGATCACCCCCGAGCCCATAGAAACCGCAGGAAACATGGGCATATCAGTTCCCCGCCGGTCCCAGGTATTGGGTCACTTGCAGGTTACCGGTCACGCGACGCTGCTTGTAGCGGACCTTGACCTCGGTACCCGGCTTCATGGCGAGGAACTCGTCATGATCGACTCCGGCCTTGGCCTGGGCGCCCTCGAAATCGACCACCAGCAGCCAGGTCTCGGGCACGGCGATCTTCACCGTGCGGTTCACGCCCCCGACGTTCGTCATCTGGTATTTTTCCCCGAAGGGGACATGCTCCTTGCCCACCACCTTGACCGTGGCCTCTTTTTCCGTCAGGAAGGCGCCATCGACGATTTGGTAGCCATACCAAAGTGCGCCCCCCAACAGCATGAGTCCGGCGAAGATGAAGATGAACTTGTTTTGTTGGAAAGCGAATATCGCCATGGGTTTCCTCATTCCACCGTCAGGTCAAGGGATGTCATTTGCGGAAGCCAGTCGGGGCCGGGATAGGGGACACAGGCGCGCCAGATCATGTCTACCTGGCGATCCTCGCCGCGGATCTGAACGGTATGGAGGAATGCCTGCGGGTCATGGGGTCCAAGGCCCATGTCGATATGCACCTTGGGTACCTCACCGGGCAGCTGGAATTCCAACAGGCCTTCGGGCGACAGGTTCTCCAGGCGGATGGTCTCGGTGCCGGTCAGGTAGGGCAGAGACAGGGCACCGCCGTTGAAATAGCGGAAGTCCATGCGCGGGAGCGGATTCGCGAGATAGAGATCCCGGTTCTTCTTGTCGAGCAGGGCCGCGTTGGCCGCGACCAGTTCCTTCTCGATGGCTTCGTCCGCCGGCATCACTCCGGCCAGTCGGCTGCGGGGCGGAGCGATTTTGGAGGTCCATCCAAAGCCCGCAGGAATGGGCTGCTTTTCCCAATTCTTCATGTCCAGGATGCACAGGCGCTCGGCCGTGATCCGGTCCTTGGGATCCTCCAGGTTGGGGAGGGGCAGGTTGTAGAGCGACTTGGGATTGGGCTTGACCACGAATCCCTTGCCCAGGTGGTTGCGTGGGAAGGAGTAAGGCATCTTGGGATCGGTCCAGACGTCCACACCTCCATAGGCGTTCTCGGCCTTCATCTCCATGGTGGCGAAAGGGATGGGCGCCGATGCGGCGACGCGGCCCCCATCGGCCCATCGGCAAATTCGATCGCCCACGACCAGGACTTCCTTACGAGCCAAGGGAGTCTTGAAGCCCGCGCCCACGCCTAGGCTCAGAGCGCAGGTCAGACTCACAACCGGCACGCCGCCCAGGGAATAGGCTTTGCCGTCGAAGGCCACATCGGTCTGCAGCTTGAAGGGGATATGGTCCGATTCGAATCGCACGGACGAGTTCATGGGATCGGCGTAGTGCTTATCGGCGGGGTGGAGTTTCTTGTCCTCCTTGGCGCGCGTACAAACACCGCCGGGCACGATGTCATAGGTCCGCTTGGTGAGGAGACTGTAGATGTGCTCACCTTTAGGCGTCTGCCCCGGCAGGAAGATCTTCTGGATCTTGGCCGT
>JALYSE010000064.1 GCA_030854955.1 Fibrobacterota bacterium
GGCCGATTCGTTCCCGTATGTGAATGGCGGGCTCTTTTCGGGTAGCTTGGATGTGCCTAAGTTCAGCAAGATCGCGCGCACCTACCTTTTGCATGTGGGAAAACTGGATTGGACCCAGATCAATCCAGATATTTTCGGCTCCATGATCCAGGCGGTCGCGGACGACGAGGAGCGGGGCGCGCTGGGAATGCACTATACGAGCGTTCCCAATATCCTGAAGGTGCTGGACCCGCTTTTTCTGGATGACTTGCGCGTCCAACTCAAGGCTGCGGGAGAGAACCCCCGCATGCTGCTCAACCTGCGGAAACGGCTTTCGAGGATTCGCGTCTTTGATCCGGCGTGTGGTTCGGGAAACTTTCTGGTCATCGCCTATAAGCAGATGCTCGGAATCGAACAGGCCATCAACGAGCTTCGCGGCGAAAAGGGCCGCAAGAGCGACATTCCGCTCACGAATTTCCGCGGTATCGAGCTGCGCGATTTTCCGGCCGAAGTTGCGCGCTTGGCCCTTATCATCGCCGAATACCAGTGCAATTTGATCTACTTGGGGCAACAAGAAGCCCTTGCCGTTTTTTTGCCTTTGGAATCGCAGAACTGGATCACCTGTGGAAACGCCCTGCGGCTTGATTGGTTGAGTATTTGTCCGCCGACGGGGACGGCGCCGGAGCAATACAGTGGGGATTTGTTCGAAGTAGCGCAGCCGCAATTGGATTTTGAAAATGAGGGTGGGGAAACCTATATCTGCGGGAATCCGCCGTATTTGGGCTCGACTTGGCAAACAGAGGAACAAAAATCCGACATGGGGTCCATTTTTCAAGGTCGAACCACCACGTGGAAATCACTCGATTATGTGGCTGGTTGGTTTATGAAGGCTGCCGATTATGGCCTATCGACTAGCATGGCGGCTGCCTTTGTGAGTACAAACTCTATCTGTCAAGGCCAGCAAGTGCCGATTCTCTGGCCATTGATATTCAAAACCGGTCACGCGATCCACTTCGCCCACACCAGCTTCAAATGGGCGAATCTCGCGAGTCACAATGCCGGGGTCACAGTCATCATCGTAGGGATCTCAATCAATCCAGGGAAACTCCGCCGCCTTTACTCCCTCAACGAAAATGGAGGAGTGGTTCTCAAAGACGCCGAGAACATTAATGCCTATTTGGTGGCCGGGCCAAGCATCGTGGTCACACCTACCGACAATGTGCTCGGAAACATGATCGAGATGGATAATGGAAATAAAGCCGTAGATGGGGGCCATCTCTTGCTGGGGCCTGATGAAGTTTTGGCACTCAACTTGAGCTCCAAGCAGCGTGAGACTTTCGTAAAAAGATTCGCCGGTTCTTATGAGGCAATCAATGGGGCCATCCGCTATTGTCTCTGGATTTCCGACGAAATGAAGGGGTCTGCCATGCAAATTCCTTCCGTGGCCGCCAGAATCCGTCGAGACCGATCGACTGAAAAGCACAAAAAAACTGACTCGGGATACTGCTTCTCGCCCCCATGCATTCCAGCAGGTTCGTCAAGTTGGCAACGAGACTTCGATCGTTGTGCCACAAGTGAGCTCTGAGAACCGCCAATTTTTGCCGACCGCGCTCATGGAGCCGGGAACCATACTGTCCGACAAGTGTTTCGCCCTCTACGATGCCTCCCTTTGGAACATGGCCATCATCGCATCTCGTCTGCATTGGGTTTGGATTGGAACAGTTTGCGTTCGCATGCGCACTGACTTCTCTTATTCCAACACCCTCGGCTGGAACACCTTCCCAATCCCCACTCTAACCGAGAAAAACAAAGCTGACCTCACCCGTTGTGCCGAAGATATCCTTCTCGCCCGCGAGGCTCATTTCCCCGCCACCATCGCCGATCTCTATAATCCCGAGAATATGCCCGCCGACCTCCGCACAGCGCATGAACGAAATGATGACGTGCTGGAACGAATCTACATCGGCCGCCGCTTCCGCAATGATACCGAACGGCTGGAAAAACTATTCGACCTCTATACCAAAATGACGGCCACGGCCAAGCCAAAGCCTGCTGTGAAAGCGGTAAGGGGGGAGCAAACATGAACGATCGACCTACCCGCCTAGCCCCGCCCCCAGAAGGGTATTCCGACGGAATGGTTGGCGTGAAAGATGAAGCGGAAGAACCACCTCCGGGCCAGCTTGTTCCCGAAACCCCGGGTGAGCAGATCCATAAGCGCGTCTCGGAGCGGACGGTCAATGTCCAGTTGATCACCCATCCTCGAGTTGAGTGACAGGGGCCTCGAATTGTACCCTTCGGGCATAGGATTTGAGAGTATTTTTTGGGGGGCGGAAAGAGAATTATGAAATGAAGATCCCAGAGTCAATTCAAAAGACAAGGGTAACTCTAAGGTTATCTAAGTAAACAAATGGGTCGAACGGACGAGCCTCGGCGCTCACCCATGCGATACAGAATAAAAACGGTTTTTAGGCGGCCGCCTAAAAATTCGCTATCTTTACTTCACCGAAAGCAGTTAAGAATGCCTCGAATTCAAACACTCGCAATTCTTGTTTTATTCCTTGGGTCGGTTGGTTTTTCAGCCGACAAAATTGGCTCAATATTTATTGGCCTAGATTATCTTCCGAATAATGAATACAACGAAACCGCTTCCGGAGTTTATAGACTTCAGAATTCAGGTTTCGCTATTGGAATATTTGTCCCTTTAAACTTTCCTTATGTTGATTCCCACTATAAGGTGAAGGCGTCAACGCACCGGATTCAAAAAAGGGGCTGGGACTGGGCCGGGGAAATTCAAAAAGAAACTTCACATCTATACGATAAGCACGCTTCAGCACTAAACGAAATCCTAATCGGAAAAGAAATTAAAACGGGGAGGCACATGACAGTACTGCCTCAGTTAGGGATTGGTTTTCAACTTGACGCTTTGAATCAGGATGGTGATTCACCGGTAGGGGGGGTTGTTTACAGTGACATATTTACTGATTTCTCAACCCGGATTCGGCACCAATTCAAGAATTTCGGAGTTGAGGTGAATGGTAATTATCAATATTGTATTGTTCCCAGTTGGAGTGGTTACGAGGCGACGGACCGGATTGCGGCTTCTTTTGCGATATTCAAATAGTGATTGGATTTCCCCATTAGTCGGCTTCGAAATTGGTTTTTTGGTTAAAAATTCGATAAAAATCTGAGGAAATTGATTGATAATTGCATGGAATTGATTTAACTTATAAGTTAAAATGATAAGGGTCCATCTGATTATCACCGGCAGGACAAACCTTTATGCCTCAGACGAGGTACTCAATTTTATTGCCGAGTATGAGATGGATTCGGAGGGCGGAACTCGGATCAATTTGGTTGAAGGAAAACTTCAAAAATGGGCGATGATGGGCTTAAGAAATTGTCCGGAACTCAAAGCAGAAGGGGAACAAGTTTTCCGACTTCGAGTTGCAAGCTCTGGCCGACTGATTGGTTTTTTCGCACTTGAGGATTTCATTTTGGTAAGTGCTTTTGAAAAAAAAGGACAAAAAAAACCGAGTTCAAAAAGGCATTATCAGTAAAGTTGCAAAAATTCGAAAAAATGAAGGATGGGAGGTTAGTGATGAATAAAGTCTTAGAAAATTTCAAATCCGTTTTAGGAAATACTCGGGATTCTGTCGAAGGCATTCAGCAAGATCTCCAGTTTGATATTGTCCAATTTATTCACGAAAAGCTGAATGAGAAAAAGTTGAACAAATCCACTTTGGCTTCAATGATAAAAATGAAGGAAAGCCAATTAAGCAGGATATTAAATGCTGAAGTAAACCTGACCATAGAATCAATAGCAAGAATCTATTGGGCATTTAAATGTCGTCCTCAAATAATGGAACGAATCGAAAAAAAGAAATCCAACTTGGCCGTGACGTCTTATGATGTGGCTCAGGGCGTTACTTCGCCCATTAAAGAAGTTGATTGGCTTGTAACAACAATTGCTTCAAAGGTATAGAAAATGGCAAAAATTAAAATCGTAAAAAAACAAGTTGGCCCCGTGGAAAAAACTTCAAAGGCGCTCACCATCAACGCACTGGACACGCTTCCAAATTTCGATCCGACTTTGGTTTCGAACCCCAACTTACCAACGGTTTTCGCAGACATGATTCAGTTTATAAGTAGAAGCGACGGATTTGGAATCCTTCGATTCTTTTCCAGGATTCCTGGTGCAAATATTGAAATTTCGAGAATATGCACAAACCATGAATTACTTAAGAATATTGCCGTGCTAATTTGTGATAACCTTAATTTTTACCCAACTCCAAAAAGTATCGACAAAAAGAAGGAAGTTTAAGGCCACAATATTTCCCCTCGATTCTTTTCTTGGGGGCTTCGCCCAAATGGCATGCTGCGGAGGGCCCAGGAAAAGAGCGCCGACCATTTTCAAAATAGGACCCACCGAAAGCGGTAAGCAGAAAGCAAGCATGAGCGATCAACCCATCCGCCTTACCCCGCCCCCCGAAGGGTATGCCGACTGGCTGGCCGATCTCAAGGGCCGCATCCACACTGCCCAGCAGCGCACGACGCTTGCCGTCAACCGGGAACTTGTGCTACTCTATTGGCAAATCGGGCGTGACATTCTTACGCGACAGGCCGAGCAGGGCTGGGGAGCCAAAGTGATCGAGCGGCTGGCCCAGGATCTACGCGCCGCCTTTCCCGACATGAAGGGGTTTTCGCCCCGAAATCTCAAGTATATGCGCGCTTTCGCCGAGGCTTGGCCGGACGAGCCGTTTGTGCAAGAGGTGCTTGCACAATTGCCCTGGTACCACCAATTGGCCCTGCTCGACAAACTACCCGGCCCAGAAACCCGCCGTTGGTATGCTGCCAAAGCCATGGAGCATAACTGGTCCCGCAATGTCCTGGTCATCCAGATCGAGGCGCGCCTGCTGGAGCGCACGGGCACGGCCGTCACCAATTTCGAGTCCAGTCTCCCAAAACCACAGTCTGACCTGGCCCGCGAGTCGCTTAAAGATCCGTATCGCTTCGACTTCTTGGGCCTTACCGACGAAGCGCAAGAACGCGAGATCGAAAACGCCCTGGTGAAGCACGTCACCGAATTCCTGTTGGAACTGGGCGCGGGCTTCGCCTTCGTAGGACGGCAGGTACTGATCGACGTGGGCGGCGACGAGTTTTTCATCGACCTCCTGTTCTACCACCTCAAACTGCGCTGCTATATGGTGATTGAGATTAAGGCCGGCAAGTTCAAGCCCGAGCACCTGGGCCAGCTTGGATTTTATCTGACCGCCGTGGATCGCCAAATCAAACACCCGCAGGACGGGCCCACTATCGGTCTCCTGCTGTGCAAGAGCAAGAACAAAATCGTGGCCGAATATGCCCTGGGAGACAAGGCCCAGCCCATGGGCATCGCCGAATACAAGCTGCTCGAATCCTTGCCGCCCGAGCTGCAAACGAGCCTGCCCAGCATTGAACAGATCGAGCGCGAACTGGCGAACGATTTTCCTACCCCGGAGGACGACCCGCAATGACAATTCCGCTCAAGACCCACTCCGTCCCTACGGTTTCAGTAATCTATGCGCAGAATGGCGCTTCCGCCAAGGCTAACGAATTCGGCATGCGCCCCATGCAGGAACGCGCCTATGAAAGACGCGGCGAACCGTACCTGTTGATCAAGTCTCCTCCCGCTTCCGGCAAGAGCCGGGCCTTGATGTTCATCGCCCTCGACAAACTGCAAAACCAGGGGCTCAAGCAAGCCATCATCGTGGTCCCTGAAAAATCCATCGGCTCCAGCTTTCATGATGAGCCTCTTTCTAGGTTCGGCTTCTGGGCGGACTGGACCGTGCAACCCAAGTGGAACCTCTGTGATGCGCCCGGTGAAGAGGGCGGAAAGGTGAATTCCGTCGGCGCCTTTTTGGCAAGCAACGACAAGGTTCTGGTTTGCACCCATGCCACCTTCCGCTTTGCCGTGGGTAGGCTCGGGGTC
Organism: Fibrobacterota bacterium; assembly: GCA_030854955.1. GTDB lineage: Bacteria > Fibrobacterota > Fibrobacteria > UBA11236 > UBA11236 > Chersky-265. Next base: position 5,948 of record JALYSE010000064.1, read on the forward strand.
GAGGCCTTCGATAACCGTCTCATTGCCGTGGATGAATTCCACCATGTATCCGCCAACCCGGACAACAAGCTGGGATCCTATCTGGGTGAATTCATTACCCGTGACAAAGTGCATATCGTGGCCATGACCGGTTCCTACTTCCGCGGCGATGCCGAGGCTGTGCTCTCACCCCAGGACGAAGCGAAGTTCGATACTGTGACCTACACCTACTATGAGCAACTCAACGGCTATCAATACCTGAAGCAACTCGATATCGGCTATTACTTCTATTCCGGGTCCTACACGGACGATATCCTCAAGGTGCTGAATCCCGCCGAAAAGAGCATCGTCCATATTCCCAATGTCAATTCGCGGGAAAGCACCAAGGACAAGATCAAAGAAGTCGAACACATTATCGGAGAGCTCGGGGAATGGCAAGGGACCGACCCGGCAACCGGGTTCCAACTCGTCAAAACGCCCGAAGGAAAAATTTTACGCATCGCGGATTTGGTGGATGATGACATGACCAAGCGCGACAAGGTTTCCTCGGCGCTGAAAGACCCTGCGCAAAAGAACAACCGCGACCATGTGGATATCATCATCGCCTTGGGCATGGCCAAGGAAGGTTTCGACTGGATCTGGTGCGAGCATGCGCTGACTATCGGCTATCGGTCCAGCCTCACGGAAATCGTCCAAATCATTGGTCGCGCCACGCGAGACGCGAAAGGTAAAACCCGATCCCGCTTCACCAATTTGATCGCCGAGCCCGATGCGAGCGAACAAGCTGTTGCGGAAGCGGTCAACGATACCCTAAAAGCCATTGCGGCCAGCCTGCTCATGGAACAAGTACTCGCGCCCCGCTTCGAGTTCAAGGCTAAAAATCCCGCCAATGGTCCCACCCCCGGATTCGACTATGGGGAAGGCGGCTACGCACCCGACAAATGCAATGTGGGCTTCAATCCCGGTACCGGCCAGATCCAAATGGAAATCAATGGACTTGCCGAACCCAAAAGCGCGGCTGCGGCCAGGATCTGCCGCGAAGACTTGAACGAAGTGATCGCCACCTTTGTCCAGGACAAGACTTCGATTGAGCGTGGATTGTTCGATGAGGAAACGGTTCCCCAAGAACTGACCCAAGTTCGCCTGGGAAAGATCATCAAGGACAAGTATCCGGACCTCGACGCTGAAGACCAGGAGGCGGTTCGCCAACATGCGATTGCCGCCCTCATCCTAACGCAGCAGGGCAAGGGCATGGTTGTCGCGGAAGGTACGGTTCCGTACGGGGCCGGTGCAAACACCTCATTGATTGACGGGGTGAGAAAATTCGCCATGGATGTGCGGGACTTGAGCATCGACCTTATCGATAGCATCAACCCCTTCAGCGAGGCCTACGCGATTCTCGCCAAGGCCATGAACGAAGACAGCCTGAAGCAAGTGGCATCGGTAATCGCCGCCAAGCGCACCGCCTTGACTCCGGGTGAAGCCAAGGACTTGGCCAAACGCGCCGTCCAATTCAAAAAAGAGCGCGGACGGTTGCCGTCCCTCAACGCGCCGGACCCTTGGGAAAAGAAAATGGCCGAAGGGGCAAGCGCCTTTGTCCGCTTCAAGGATGAGGGCCGCTATGAGCGAACTTGATGACTTGCGCGGCGAACTGGACGAGTTCGCCCAGCCCGAAAAAAAGGGGGGACGGTCTTCACGAGACGAACGCATTATTGCCGGCTTCGAAGAAATCCAGCAATTCGTGAAGCAGCAGGGACGATCCCCACAGCATGGGCAAGACAAAGACATCTTCGAACGGATATATGCCGTGCGCCTGGATCGCCTGCGTGCACAGGAAGAATGCCGCACCCTGCTTTCGCCATTCGACCCTCAAGGTCTCTTGGCCGGTGGCGATACGGTGCAAGAAGTAAGCCCGGAATACATGAACGACGACGAGTTGGCCGCCGAGCTTGGCGGCTCGACCGGCATTACCGAATTGCGCCATGTCCGTTCCAAATCCGAAATCGAGGCCGCTGAAGAAATTGCGAATCGCGAACGCTGCGCGGATTTCAATCAGTTCGAACCCCTATTCCAAAAAGTCGAGCGGGAACTCAAATCGGGCACGCGCAAAGCCCTCCGCTTCGGCCAGGACGCGGCCATTAACAGGGGGAACTTCTTCGTCCTCTCGGGGCAGATGGTTTATATCGCCGAGGTCGGGGAAGAGATCAAGGCTCCTAATGGAGCAAGTGACGCCCGGTTGCGGGCCATTTACTCGAATCGGACCGAAAGCAATTTGTTACGTCGGTCCTTGCAGCGCGCGCTTTACAAGGATGATGCGGGTCGCCGACTGACTGATCCCGATTTGGGCCCTTTGTTCGGCGATTCACTTGCTGAGGAGGATCAGGAAAGCGGCACCATTTATGTGCTGCGCAGCCACTCCAACCATCCTTTTGTAGCAGAGCATCGAAAGCTGATCCATAAAATCGGCGTTACAGGTTCTAAGGTCGAAACCCGTATCGCCAACGCCGCGAATGAGGCCACCTACCTCTTGGCCGAGGTCGAAATTGTTGCCACATACAAACTAGTGGACATCAACCGCACCAAGCTAGAGAACTTGATCCATCGTATTTTTGCGCCAGCACAACTCGACCTCACCATTCATGACCGCTTTGGAAATCCAGTGCAACCTAGGGAATGGTTCCTTGTTCCCATTGCCGTGATTGATGAGGTTGTTCATAAGATTCGGGATGGCTCCATTTCCGACGTAATCTATAATCCCAAATCTGCTCAGTTGATTCCAAGATGAGCGCAACCAAATCCAGGAATAGCGGGCGCTGAGAAGGGATACAGTCGGCCAAGGGTTTTCTACCCCATTTGCCGTTTAGGAAGGGTCGAACGGCATTTTTTTGGAAAACAGACTCGTTTTGTCATTGCGAGGCATGGTGCCCCCAAGTTGTGATCCTGCGCATACTTGAAATCGCTTCGAGGGGTTACTTTATTTCCTTCGCCGGGGGAACGGAAAACTAGGGTTCCTCCCTCTGCCTGCGGCAATTGAGCGTTTCGAATATTCTCGGTGGCAGGGGGTACACAGTTTTGCCAAGCTACCTGGTTGATCTGGCCGTCAATAAAAATGGGGTTCCCTATACTCTTTATAAGCAAGGCGAGTCGGATAGGGTATCGAATTTCCAGGGCAATGCCTGGGGTCTTGTCGGATCGAGGGATTTTCTCCCCTTTCAATACAGAGCGGTTGGCATGGATGTTAGTAATTCAGGAATACCTATGGTCGCCTTTAACCAATCCAATTCGCAAGGAAGTAATATTGGAACGGGAGTAACTGCCTATAAAAATGGAGGATGGATTATTGAGCCGGGTGCTGGCATCTCCGGTTCAATTTTCGCATCATCCATTGCGATAGACGGGCAGGGGAAGCCTGTTGTTGCATTTTTTGATTCCAGAGATCCTGATCGGAGACGAGCTTTGTCGATATTGAGATTCAATAATGGATGGGAGCCTGTCGGACCCCTTCGGTTTACAAGTCCGTCCGTCCAGTTGAAGGATCCTCAGATAAAGATTTCCAGTAACGGAGACCTGATTGTTTCCTTTCTCGACTTGAACAGCGATAAGGTTTCGGTGATGATGTATTCAACTGGAAAAAACGCATGGGAGTATGTGGGTCTTCCCAACATCAACAACAAAGTGGTGTTGTACCATCAGTTGGCTTTGGGCTCAACGGGTTCCATTTTCCTTGCGGTTGATGGAGTCGGCCCGGCTAATTTTCTTTCGGTTTGGAAATATTCAGGAAGTACCTGGGAAAATGTCGGAAGCCCGGATATAGCGAATTTCCGGTCTGATTTTTCACTTGTCGTAGATGGCGGCAATACACCATTTCTTGGATATTCCGATTTTGATTCGGGGGTTTTCAAGATTATCGGTGCGCATGGGGGTGTATGGTCTTCGCTCAGAAACCCAGGAGTTGTTCCTGGGTTAACTACCGGGGCATCCACTGAAAACCTCGCTGTGTCGTCCGAGGGGATTATTTTTGCAGGAATATCTGATGGCGAACTCGGAGGCGGCCTTACAATTCTCAAGACAGGGTACGAGCCATAACGATTTTCGGGGACTTCCAGAAGCCCCGCTTCGAAATCCGACCCGGTGTGCGATTCTTAGGCCGCCATCCGCCGGCTCATGGAATCAGGGCGCGTAGATCCGATCGATCGTTGTCAAGCCGCCTGACCGGGCCTTGATGAAATAAATTCCCGATTGTAGAGTCGATAACGACACCTCACCTTTCTTGTTCGATGAAAAGTACCTGACCCGGATCTTGCCTGAAACATCCATCACCTTCAAATCCATAGTTTGACCCAATGCGCTTTCGATTCGAACGCTTTTATCCTTGGCGGAATAGAAGTAGCGCGCGCCTTTAAATGAGGGATTATAAGCGATACCGGTGCCGCCGATGGTAAAGGTCGCCGAGGCAAGGTCGCTGGCTTGAAATTTATCACGGAATGTCTTTGTTTTTAAAACCGCAGTAGCCATTACTTTCAGGGAATCCTTGTAGATGGGGGATGTGGCTATGGGATCCGTACCATCTAACGTATACCGGACCGTCGATCCTGTGATGGCGGGGTCCAGAAATACTGTCACAGGGGATTGAAAGCTACCCCCTGCTGGAGTGATGAGCGGGCTGTTCAGCTTTTCGCCCGGAGTGAAAGGCCGGACTTTGATGTTGCGAAACCATACGTCAAGGTTGTTACCATGTGCTTGCATACATAGAGAGCCGGAAGGATTTTTTGCCCACGCTCCGACTTTGGCGGTTGAGGCCCACTTACTCTTAGCGAAGCGTGCGTTCCAATCGTCGCTGCCGATTTCTAATTCCACCACTTTCTTGCCATTAAGCCAATGCTCTATGAAATTGCCATTGGCGAAGATTACGCCTTTGTCCCATTGACCGTTGGGAACCGAAAGTGTGCTGTCGTAGTATTGGCCGCCTATTTGGCCGTTCAATGTGGTAGGATACATATCATATGCCGAACCATTGCGTTTGACGTAAGCGCCTTTTCCGTCAGGCAATATGTCCGCGGGGTTATGGCTGCGGTGGCTATTGTCGCCTCCATTTTCGTCATCGAGGATGCCGTATTCATATCCGTCATTATAAGTACTGGTCAAAACATGGATGAAAAGACCACTGTTTCCACCTTTTGCAAGCTTCCAGTCGATTTTCCATTCGAAGTTCGAGTACTGCAGGTTGGATTTTGTGCAGAGATCGCTAGACTCGTTGACCGTCCGCATGGACGAGTCTTCGATAGTCCACTTGCTTGGCTCGCTGCCTTGTGCATTGTGGCGCCAATTCGTGTTCTTGTCCTTGCCATCGAAGAGCAGGAAGAATCCCGCCTTCTTTTCGGCGGGGGTCAACTCATTATTGGCCAGCGTTTGACCGATACCGGCTACGGTAATCAAGATTCCCAGTGCGCATCCAGCGCTTTTTGTCGCGTTTTTCATCCCCACCCCTAGTTTTTATGATACGACTGGAACGCCTCGGTTTCGGCGCGCCAACCCAACTTCCCCAGCCTAATCTAATGTAGTTCTTGGCTGATTTGTTTCGGACTTGTGGGTGATTTGCGGAGAGGGTTGTCCACCAGACAACTGAAATGCGAAATTTGGCATGAATCCGGACAAAATTGGCATTTGTCGGGGAAAAGTCCGTTGCGCTTTGGCAACGTCATCCAAGGCTAGGCAACGAACCAGTACAACCAGGCGAGCACCGCAGCCACCAAGGTCATCAGCACATTGGTATGCGGCCCCTCATCCATTCCCCGGCGCGCAGCGTATTCGCCCCAATAGGATTCGAACACATTGGCCGCCAAGGCGATCGCCAGCAGGACCAGGACATCCGTCCACCCGCCCCAGCCCAGGGGAAGCACCACAGCGGCAATGATTCCGGCGGCGGCCAAACCACACAAGGTACCGCCCAGGGAAACGCCTCCTTCGGTTCCGGGAGGCACCGGCCTGAAGGTTCTCAGAGAAAGGGTCTTCCCCCCCAATGCCTTGCCCATTTCCGAAGAGACCGTGTCCATGGTCTTGGCGATCAAGGGCGCGATGCAGACCAGCAAAGCCGGCCCGGCCCCTTCCGAAAGGTGGACCAGGGGAGTCATCCAGGCCGCTAGGCCCATGGCCCCGAACACTTCCGCCGCCCCGCGTCTTCCGTTGCGCGCTTCGGCGATGCGCAAGGCCTGTTTGCGAGCGAACCCAAAGCGGGTGGCGAGGTTTCCCAAGGCGAAAAAACCTCCAAGGAACAGGAACAGGTAGGGATTGGCCAGGATGAGGAGCAGAGCCATGATTGAGCCTAATACCGCCCCCCCCAGGGTGAGCATGCGACCCGACCAGGCCAGAACGCCGAATCCGATTGGCACCAAGGCCCATCCCCAGGTCATCGACGAAAGCGACGAAAGCGACGAAAGCGAGGAAAGAGCCGAGGCCGGGTCGGACTGGGCGAGGTCGGCCAGGGGATTGGGAACCAGGGGGATCAATACGCAGAGGAAGAACGGAATGACCAGGTTGTCCGCCACGCCGAACCAGGCGGTTTCCGCGAGCACGGCTACGGCCAGCAATAGTCCCATGGCTACCCAATCCTGGGTGGACAACGGATGGAGGGCCAAGTGGGCCAGGGCTGCGGCTGGAAACGCCGACGCCAGGGTTCCCAGGACGACGCCTAGAATCGGTTTGCGCCGATTCCAGGGAAGTGCCGGGCCCTTGGGAAACAGGCGGCATGCAATCCCGATGAAAGCGTCGACGACGGCCAGCGCGAACCAGGCGGCTCCGACCGGAAGGTACCATCCGGGTTTCCCCCCGCCGTCCACTCCGAAGGCTGCCACGCATGCCATCAGGGCCGAAGGATAAAGAATGATCTCCAGGGCGCCCATCCCTGATGCCTCGGCCCGGTATAGGCCCTTGGCCGCCCGGGGCAGGACGAAAACATTCATCAGCACCAGCAGGAATGCCGTACCCATGGCTTGTAAAGGGGTCATAAAGGGAAGGAGGAGCGCGGGCCAGAGGGCGGCCACATGAGCGGCCTTGCGCCGAGTCTCCGCCCAAGTCATTCCCATCGTCCCGGCGGCGCGCTCGGGTGCGGAAGGACGGGCTGGAACCGAAGGCATGGCCAAAAGTTAGGTAAAACCCGAAAGGGCCAATTACTGCGATTTTTCAATCTTCCCGCCAGGCATCTCGTTTTTTTTCTTCCAGTAACTATATTTTCCAGCGTATCGTTGCTTTCCATCCAAAAGGCGCGAATTGGAAACCTGAATTATGCAAAATCATACTCTACAATGCCCCGTTACCACTGCCCTGTCCGTGATCGGCGGCAAGTGGAAGGTCATCATTCTCTGGCACCTCAAAGAAGGCGGCGTGAAGCGCTTCGGTGAACTGCAGCGACTGGTGAGCGGCATCAGCCAGAAAATGCTCACTCAGGAACTCCGCGACCTCGAAGATTCCGGACTGGTCAGCCGCAAGGTGTACCCCGTCGTTCCCCCCAAGGTTGAATACAGCCTTACCGAAACCGGTTGGTCCTTGAAGCCGGTTCTCGAGCAGCTTTGCTCTTGGGGAGCGGAATACCGCAAGAGCCGCAGTGAAACCGTGCTTGAGATGAACGTGGAGGAGACTTCTCTGCGTCCTTCTCCTTCGCGCCAGGTTGAAGCCGCCATCGCGGAATAGAGAATAGAGAATAGAGAATAGGGAATAAGGAAATAAGTAAAAGGCTTCGGCCTTTCCGTTATTCCAAAGCGATGACCCTGAGCTGAATCCTCCGCTCCCCGCGGAAGTGGTTCCACTCAGGGTAATAAGCGATCTTGCCCAGCTTGGGCCGGTCCATCACGTAATTCATCAGGTAGCCCAGGTTGAATCCGATGGCGTCAAAGCTCGCCCCCGGCTTCCCCACCGTGAATTTCAGATGCTTGTCCCCTACCACCTTGGGAGTGGAGAACAGTTCCACCTCTTCCGAATAGAACAGGGGCGATTCGTTCAGGGGCCCGAACGGCTCGAAGCGCTGCAGCCAGGCCATGTTTTCTTCGTTAAGGCGGTCCAAGGTGATTTCCACCATGGGGCTGATGCGAGGGATGAAATCGTTGTCGGCCAAGTGCTCGGCTGCCGCTTGGTTCATCAGCGCGCGGAAGGCCGTGATATTCTCCGCCTTGATGGTGAGTCCGCAAGCGTGGTAATGACCACCCCATTTTTCCAACAGGTGGGCCGCGCCGCCCAGTGCCTTATGGAGGTTAAATCCCGTCAGGGTTCGGCCACTGCCTTTGGCTAATCCCTTTTCGGCATCGATCGCCAGCACGAAGGTCGGGCGGCGGTAGCGTTCCACCAGACGGGCGGCCACGATGCCGATCACGCCTTCATGCCATTCCGGAGAGGCGACCACCAGGCATCCCGAAGCCGTCAGGGCCGGATCCTCGTCCACCATGCGCACGGCTTGTTCGGTGATCCCCTGATCCAGCTTGCGGCGGCGCATGTTCTCCGAGACCATCTGATCCAAATAGCCCTCGGCCTCTTCCGGGGTGCGGGACAGCAACAGGCGGGCGCTGATCTCGGGGCTGCCCATGCGTCCCATGGCGTTGAGCATGGGCGTGACCTTGAAGAGGATTTCGCCGGAGGAGATGCGGCTGGGCCCCACTCCCACCCGGTGCATCAGGGCGCGGATGCCATGGTTGGCGGGAGCGGACAACATCTTAAGGCCTGCTTTGACCAGCCGGCGGTTCTCGCCGACCAGGGGGACGTTGTCGGCCAGGCTGCCCAGGGCCACGAGATCCAGCCAACGCTCGGCGGTTTCTCCCTTGAGGGACAACATGAGCGCGTTCAACAGTTTATAGGCGACGCCCACGCCGGAGAGGCCTTTGTTGGGGTAGGTGCACCCCGGCTGGTTCGGATTCAGGATGGCGTCCGCGGGGGGAAGCTCGCCGGAAGACTGGTGATGGTCGGTGATGATCACGCCGATGCCCAACTCCTTGGCCTTGGCCACCTCGGCCACGGCGGAGATTCCCGTGTCCACGGACACAAGCCAGCGCGCGCCCTTTTCGTTCAGCTTGGCCACGCTGGCATAGCTGATTCCGTATCCTTCCTGGAAGCGGTTGGGCAGGAACCAGTCCACGTTGAGTCCGCAATACTCCAGGCCCTGGAACAACAGGGCCGTGGCGGTCACGCCGTCCACGTCGTAATCCCCGTGCACGATCACTTTCTGGCCCGAGACCTTGGCCTCGCGTAAAATGGCCACGGCCTTTTCCAGGCCCAGCATGCCGGGTCCCGAGAGGTCGGTCTGGGATTGACCGAGGCCTGCCAGGAAGAAATCCCGCGCCTGTTCCTTTTCCTCGATGCCCCGCTGCAGCAGCAGGTCCGCCACGAATCCGGGTCCATTGATCTCCTTGGACAGCCTGTCGCGTTGGGGATGGCTCGGCGTCCCGGGCTTGATGATCACGGAGGGGACGACGGGTCGCTTCAGCATGCCTGCGACTCCCGGCGCGGATTCCGGGTCGCGAATTCCAAATAGAGCCCCAGGGCCGCCACCTTGGGTTTTGCGTAGGCTTGCACTGCGGAGAGGATCTCCTCCACGAATTCCACCAGCTCCTTGAGATCCGGGGAACGCTCCATGGCACCGATGACGTCCGCCAGGGTGGGATCCAGGCCCTGGCGCTGCAGGGCCGCGCGCGTCCAGGCATGGCCGGCGCTGGCGGCCGAGTTTTCGTAGGCGATGGGGCCTTCCATCGCTTCCAGGCGATGGAAGAGTCGGACGGTGCGCAGGATGAATTGCAGCAGACGGGCGGCGGATTGCATGTCCCCAAAGGAGTCCGATTCCTCCAGGTAGTCCGAAAACCCGAGCCAATCGCCGCCCATGGTGGCGTCCAGGAATCGGCCGGCCTCCCCTAGCAGGGTATCGCCTCCGTTACGGTGGAGGGACAGGAGCACCCCGGGCGAGCCTTCCGCGAATGGGATCAGGCGCTCGGGCGGGGAATCCACGCCCCAATCCTTCGCCTTGGCGGCCAGGGTCCGTAGCAGCGCGTCGGGAGACATGGGAAAGAGAGGAAGCTGGGTGCAGCGGGAAAGGATGGTGGGCAGCAGCACGCTGCGGTCTTCGCTGGAAAGGAGGAAGTAGGTGTTGGGCGGAGGTTCTTCCAGGGTTTTGAGCAGGGTGTTGGCCGCGGGGGCGGCCATGGTTTCCGACCAAAGGATGACCACGATGCGCGGCAGGCGGGAAGCTTCCGCAAAGGAAAGGCGCGCCTGCAGGCTGCGGATCTGGGCGATGTTCAGATTGCTCTTCTCGGTCCGCGAAAAACCGTATGGATCTTCGTGATACTCCTTGGCTTTTTCTGTGAGTTCGTCGACTTGGGCGCCATCCATCTCCCCGTCGCCGCCGGAGGCCTCGCCTTTATCCTTCTTTTCGATGGGCATCAAAAAAATCAGGTTGTCCAGATTGTTGCGCTTGCGGCCCAGGCATCCGATGCAGGTGCCACAAGGTCGCATGTCTGCGGCGTCGCAGAGCAGGATGTCGACCAGGTCCAGGAGCAAGGCATTCTGTCCCACGCCTTCCGGTCCGTGGACAAGCAAAGCATGCGGAAATTTGCCCGAGGACAAGGCTTGGTTCAAAAAGGATTTGGCTTCTTCCAAACCCTGCGAGCGACTGTATTTGAAATCCATGTTCCCCCTGGAAGAACGGAAAAAATAGTAAAGAGGAGCTCCGGGTTTCCGAAGCGGAGGCCTTGGACCTTCAAAACGGGCGATCGGCCTCTAGACCAGCTGGGACCGGGATTTGCTGGACTCATAGACAAGCAAAACAGGTCAAAAGGGGCCGATCGCCGGGCCTTCCATTTCCCGAAGAATTAAGTTATGAAATCGAGGGATTCCGGAATGGGAGGCGGGTCACGGTCCTTTGTCTCCCGAACGAAGCCATACCGAGGGATCGAGGGTCCGGGTTCCCTTGCGGACTTCGAAATAAACGCGCCCGGCTTCGACCGAAACGGTGCCGAGTTCCTGACAGGTCTTGACCTTGTCCCCTTGACGCAAGCGGATGCCGGACAGGTTCGCGTAAATGGTGAAGAATTCCGATCCATTGTCCAGGATGACTCCCATGCCGTAGCCGGGAATGCGTGTTATCAGGGCCACCTCGCCGCTCACGGCCGCGCGTACGGTCGCGCCGGGCGCGCCGCGGATTTCGATGCCCAGGTTCTTGGTGCTGGTCTTCAAGGTGGCGTGGTATTGCAGGCCGTACTTGGAAACCACTTCGCCTTCCACCGGTACGCAATATTTCGATCCGCTTTCCAGCACGGATGCTTTCTTGTTGCGCGCCAATTCGTCCTTGCGCCGCTTTTCCAGGGCCGCGATGATGTCGGTGATAAGACGCGCATTCTCTTCCAATTCCTTGAGCGCCTGCTTCTTCGCATCTTCGTCCGATTGGATTTCCTTCAGGTTCCGTTCCTGCAGTTTGCGGGCCCGGCTGTAGGTCTCCTTTTCCTTGGCTTTGTGGGATCGGAAGGAATCGAGTTCGCCGATCCTGGAGTTCAGCTTCGCCATGGCCTTCTGCTTCGCCTCGGCATCCTCCCGTCCCGCTTCCACCAGGGATCGATCATAGCGGAGAACGCGTTTCATGAAGAACACCTTTTTGAGGAAATCCCCCTGGCCCCCGTCCCAGGCCATCAGCACATGACGATCGGGTCCGCCCGACATGAACAGGGTGCGCACCCGCTTGGACATGATCCCATTCCGCTCCCGGATGCGCTCTTCCACCTCCCCGAGCTCTTGGCGCTGGGCGCCCAGGGATTTGTTCAAGGTCTCCTCGGTAACGTCCAGTTTGGTGAGGTAGAGTTCGGTGTTTTTGATGTTTCCGGAAATTTTCTCCAGGGTGCCCAGGGTGGACTCCCTTTTCTCGCGGAGATCCTCGAGCTCCTTCTGCTCGCTCTGGAGCCGATTACGGAGATCCCCGAGCTCTTTTTTCTGACGGGCGATCTCACGATCGAAATCCTTTTTGTCTTTCGCGAAGGCGGGAAGCTTGAAAATTGAAAACTGTAAGATGCAGATTGAAAGCCAGAGCAGGGGCCCGATGCGCGCCCGGCGCCCAGGGGCATGAGTGGCTGATCCTGCCCATGAATGATCGTCGAGGTTCCCGGTTTTCAATTTTTCAATTTTTCAATTTTTCAATTTTCGATTTTCGATTCCAACTGCATCTTGCAATCCGATTACCCGGCATGACCCCGCAAGAACGCACTTACCGTCCTCGCGCTCGCAATCATGGCGATCCCGGCCGTGGCCCCCATCAGGGTGATGGCGCAGGCCCAGAAGGGGACATGTTCGGGGATGCTGGAGGAAATGAATCCTGAAAGACCGAGCAGGAATGCCAGGGACAGGACTCCGATGAAGCTCCCCAACAGGCCGAGCAAAACCCCTTCCAGCAGGAAGGGCGCAAGGATGAAGAGGTGGCTCGCGCCGCAGTACTTCATGTTCTCCACCAGGATACGACGGGAATAGAGGTTGAGCTTGACCGCGTTGTGGATGATCAGGGACAATGCGCCTGCAACGAGCAACATCAGCATGGAGGCGCCTCCCGCCACCGGTACCTTCCATTTGTCGAGCCAGGCCAGGTAAAGGGAATTGGCGCTGGCCTCTTCGACCTCTTCGGATTGCCGGATGCGGTCGAGAAGCAGCTTGTTCTGGGAAGAGGAGCGGTAACCGTGGGAGGGATAGACGAGAAAGGAGTGGGGGAGGGGATTCCAGTCCAGGGACCGGATCATTTCGTCGCCGAAGTCCCGCTGGAACTCCGCCAAGGCGTCGTCTTTTCCTACGAAGACGATCGAGTCCACGCTGCGGAGTCGATGGAGTTTGGCCTCCAGGCGGTCAAGCGAGCCTTGGTCCTCGTATTTGGATCCCGGAAAAACCCGGATGACGCTGTCCGCCGTCGCGCCGCCGCCCAGGGACCAGACCAGCACGAAGGCCAGCAGCAGGCCGGCGAATACGGAGGTGCAGATCCCGATGGTTATCACGGAGGTTACGGACAGGAATTTGTCGGAGCGGAAGCCCCGGAAGGCTTCCAGGATGAGGTAGCCGAGCTGGTTTTTCATCTGTCCCTTGCGGAAAAGGTAGAAAAACCGGAGACCTCATGGCTTCGGAATGGACCTTCCCTTCCCGGGAGGCATCACCCCGGCTGTATCCCCTGGGCCACGGAAGCGCCGGGAGGCGCCTGAGCCGCGCCTTGCGGCGCCGGATTTATTTCCTTGAATAGGCAACTGGGCCGGTGATAGACGTAGTGGCCCAGGAAATTACGGTGCGAGCCGTGGGCATGGAAGCGGATCTTGGCTAGCGAGACTTCCTGGATCAACTTGGTCACGGAAAGGTCCACGTGGAAGCCAGCCTCCCATTCAGAAGCCTTCGGCTGCCGGGAGGGCCTGCTTTCGCCTGGCCGGGAATCCTCCCGCGTTCCGTCGTGGTCGAGAACGATAAGGTAGTCGGCCAAACCGATGCACGGATCGGCGGCAGCCTCCTGGGCGGTCCCCATCCGGGTAACCCACAAGGAACCGTTGAATTCGCGCAGGCGCATCTTCATCTGGGAGAGGCCGCGGAAGGTCTCGGCCTCGTCTTCCCCCGTGAACTCGTCGAGATTGTCGATGATTATGGCCAGCGGCATCAGGACATTACCGCGTTTCCTCTGCTTCGGCAGGTAATCGTGTTCCAGGTATTTCAGCAGTTGATCCAGGCCGTCACCGCGGCCACAGGGCGCAATCTGGGGGGGATTGGGAAACAGTGAGTCGAAGGCTTTAGCCAGGACGGAGGCTTCCGGAGGCCCCCCCGCTCCCAGCGGCCCCCCCGCTCCCAGCGGCCCCCCCGCTCCCAGCGGCCCCCCCGCTCCCAGCGGCCCCCCCGCTCCCAGCGGCCCCCCCGCTCCCAGCGGCCCCCCCGCTC
>JALYSE010000278.1 GCA_030854955.1 Fibrobacterota bacterium
TTCCAGATTACGGGGGCCAATGCTTACAAGGACTTCGCCATCAGCCAGGTGAAATGGATGGCCGGCATCGCCCCTTTCAGGCAATCCTACATCGTCGGGTATCTCAACGGTCCCACCGCTCCCCATCACCGCAATGACGTTGCCATGGGAAACGTGACCCGGCTTAAGGGAGGCATCGTCTCAGGGCCCACTCCCGTGGGGGTGTTCAACGATACCAAGCCGGAAGCGTCGGCCTGGAGCTTCGATGGAAGCAATTCCTCCAATTACAAAAATACGGAAGTGGCCCTGGATTACAACGCCGCAGCCGTGGGTGCCGTGGCCTTCATCCGCGATTACCTGAATCCGCCCGCGGGTGTGGTGAGGATGATTGTGGGCGTCAAGGCCACACCGGACAATGTCGATTTCAACACCCAGACCACCACCCTCACCTTTGAACTGGAGACGGCTTCGGCCTGGAAGCTGGTCTTGACGGGTCGCAGCAGCAAGGCGAAGAAGACCTTTTCTGGCAGCGGCGCCGCCGCTTCGGCGAAATGGTCCGGTGAAGCCGATGAAGGAAGCTTCCTGGCCGGTGAGAATGTGGACCTGCTGGTGGAAAGCCCGGTCATCGCAAGCTACCATCAGAGCCGTGCCAAAGGAAATCTATTCATCACCGCAATCAAGAAGGAGGCGTTCAGGGTCGATGATGTGGTGTTGGACGATTTCGACGATGCTGACTCCGTCAATGCCTTGAAGGGATCCTGGTCGGTATTCACCGACAAGACTTCCAGCGGAGCCTCCTACGCCAATCCGCCTTCATTCGGCCCGCTCATATTCGCAGCCGGCGACGCAGGGACCAAGGGCATCAGCATTCGCCTTGTGGGGGCGGCCGGGGCGCCCCATCCGGTTGCGGGCATCCAGACCCGATTCAACGCGGCCGGAACCGCCGTGGGCCTGGGACCGGTGAAAAGCGTGGTCTTCGACGTGAAAGGTGCCAAAGGGGGTTTTTTCTGGGTCGAAATGGAACAGCCGGATATCGTTGACGGAGCCTATTACGGCTTAAAGGTGGTCATGGCCAATGATGCGTGGAACCGATTCCGGATTCCTCTGACCGCTTTCACCCAGCACCCGTGGAAGACCCTCGGGCGTTCATTCAATCCGGGATCGGTTTCGGCGCTGCGTTTCGCGTTCCATGGGGAAGGTACAGTCCGATTCGATCTGGACAACGTGCGCCTGGAAGGCCTAAAGGTGGGGACGGCGGGGATCCGTCCGGGCTCGTTCCGGGTCGCGGACGGTCAGGTTTCCCTGATACGGATTTCAGAATCGGGGATCGGATACGATTTCAACACGTCTTCCCGGGGGAAAGCCTGGAGCGTTGAGATCCTGGATTTGCGGGGTCATATCCGATATCAAAGGGACCTGGGCCGATTGGAATCCGGCGCACGGGTTTCCCTTCCCGGTTGCCGTCTCGATCGGGGCCGATACCTTATCCGCCACCGGGCCGCGGGCAACGGCGCTGTTCATGTTTCACCGCTGCTGGCGCTCTGAACATATAGCCTGATTGGATTCCCACCCTTTGGGATGGAGGTCCTGGGCTCCTGCTATTTTTTTTTCACAAGGCGTTTTTTGAGATCCATGTTTTCCAGGACGATCCTGTCGGAACCGTTTTTGACCACGTCAAGCATGGCCTTGGCCAGATCCACCGAGGAAATCATGGTGGAGGGGGCCACGAAATTGATAAGGGGCATCAAGGGGATGAGGAACCGCTCGAAAAGCGCCGGGTTCTCTTTTTTGTGCACGGGAATGATGCCGCCGGGACGGGCAATGTAGAGCTTCTTGAATGGCAGCCGCTTGAGGTTGTTTTCCGCCTTGCCCTTGATGCGCGCGAAGAGAGCGCGGCTCTTCTCCTGGGAATCGGCGCCCATGCCGCTGAGAAACAGGAAGGTGATCCGGGGATTCGCGTTCAGCATCGCCTGGGCGGCGGTGACCGCGTAGTCGTAGGTGATCCTGATGTATTCGTCCTCCTTCACCTGGGACTGGGAGATTCCCAGGCACCAGACGCAGGAATCATGGGATGCGAAAAGGTCCCGGAGCACGGAATAGTCGCGGAAATTCTCGTGAAGGACGATGTTCAGTTTCGGATGCTGGATGGGAAGCGGGCGGCGGACCAGGGCCGTGATCTTCTCGATGTCTTTGTCGAGGATGGCCTGCCTGACGACTTCGGAACCGGCGAGTCCGGTGGCGCCGGTGACGATGATATGCTTCTTCATGGACTAAGTTTAGATTTTTTACCCAAGGAGGTGGATCTCCGGAAAATTCAAATTCTGATTTTGATGATGGGGATGTAAACTGCGAAGCCTTTCGCACGGAAATTCATTCGTCTAGGCTATTTTTTCGCGCCAGGGATACGAGTCCCGCATCATTTCCATTCATCCTTAATGATTGCGAACTCGTGGAAATTATCCGGAGTGATGACTCTGACTTCGGTCCCCGGATACGCCTCCAGGAAGGACTTCGGAATCTTGGTCTTGGCCTTGGGATTCCATTTGAACTCGTAGGCATGCAGCTTGCCCTCGTATTCTTCGATGTAGTCGATTTTCTGCTGGGTATGCGTGCGCCAGAAAAACCGGTTCACGTATTTGCCGTGGTAGGCCAGAGTCTTCATGCGCTCCACAATGCAGAAATTCTCCCAGAGCCCGCCGACATCGTTGCGCAGCGTTAGCGGTGCGAAATTCTGAATAAGGGCGTTGCGCACGCCATTGTCCAGGAAATAGATTTTCCGCCCTCGCTTGATTTCATTCCGCCTGTTCCGGCTCAGGGCCGGCAGCCGGAACAGGACAAAGGCTTTTTCCAACAGATCGATGTACCGCTCCACCGTTTCCGGATTCGATTGGATCAACTGGCCCAGTTCGTGAAAGGAGACTTCGCTTCCCAATTGCAGCGCCAGCGCCTGCAGCAACTTTTCCAGCAGGGCCGGTCTCTTGAGTTGCTGATAGTTCAGCACATCTTTATAAAGGGCTCCCTCGCATAGGTTGATGAGGATTTTCTGTTCCTGTCCCGGGCTCGTCACTACGTTCGGGTAGAAACCGTAAATCATGCGGTGCGGCAATAATCGCAGTGCCTCCACCAGCTTGGACTTGCCGGCCAGTTCCTCAAAGGAGAGGGGGTATAAGGGAAAATTCCAGGAGCGACCGGTCATGGATTCGAACAAGCCATCCGCCAATTCCAAAGCCGAGGATCCCGTGACCAGAATTTGCAGCTCCGGATACTTATCCACCAGGATCTTGACTACCAGGCCGATGCTGTCGATGCGTTGTGCTTCGTCGATGACGATGATCTTGGCGTCACCCAAGCTTATTTTCAAAGTGTCCGCCGTCAGGGTGGCGAATTTTTGACGGGTATCTACCTCTTCTCCATTGAACCAGCGGACTTCCGGTCGTGCTGGATCGAAGAGGGTCTGCATCAGGGTTGTCTTTCCGACTCGCCGTGGACCTAGAACCACAATCGCCCTTTTTTGGTGCAGGTGGGACTTGATAACCGATTCCAATTGACGAGGGATCATGGCCTAATTATAGCAAAATTCAGTCATAAATAGGATAATTTGATTGAATATAACTGGTTAATCATTAATATTCAGTTAAATATTAATGGTTAACATTTGAAATTAGACTAAATATTTTGATCCTATTCGGGATATTTGACTTAAAAACTTGGACCTATTCCTTGAATTAAGCCAAAAGCAGGGAGTTAGCCTCATCCAGCAAGGCCATGCCAGGCAACTGAACTATACCTACACCAGATGAAAAGTCGAACGGAATAGGTTCGAGTCCAATCCCTTAAAAGGATCCGTAAGGAGACGGCGGCTTTCAGGGAGCACAAAAATAGAGTCGGGAAACCGACCGAGAGGGGATTCGCGGGCTTATTCGCCGGGAACGCTATTCGCTTGGATTTCGGTCTGTTTCAAGGCTTCGGCCTTGGCCATGTACTTTCCGATTTCCGCCGGGACGCGGGCCATGAGCGCCACGCCCAGGAAGAAAAGGATTATGACCAGCATTTCCCACAGGGGGCGCTTTGAACGTGAGTGGTCAGGTTGGTAACCCATGCGAAACCTCCGGATTGGAAATTGTCCCCTCCCAACATAGTGTAAAGTGGGAAAGATCACGAAGGGAATTATCCCTATCCGCGGGTTGAATCATCCCATACCGACCGGATGCCCCTTAATTCTGTGAAATCGTCACCGCTGAATGGGCAGGAATCATCAATTTCAAGGACTCCGATAGGAGAACGGTTTCTCCCTTGCCGGGGCCGGTTTTGGCATTAGCGCTATCGAGCCTTTTGATGACTCCGTTGCCCTTGAGTCCCGGTACCGCCAAGGTGACCGCGGCGGTCGTAAGCGGATGCTTGTTAATCAACAGAATGGACCGGGTTCCGTCGGGCCTTTCCGTCAAATAGCAGCTGAGATCGGTTTCCGCATCGGGGTCCGCGCTTTGGACCGCGCATCCCGCCAACCTTCCCCGCAGGCCTTCACTGGCAAGCTTGAAGGCATGGTAGGACGGCCTGGGCACAATGTCGCCATCCGGGGCTCCCGTGCGCGAGAGATAGCCGTAGTCGCCACCCTGTTCGGTAAGGTTGTTGTGGATGTCCCAATAACTGGCGTGCTCGATGTTGTGCCGGGCGAGCATGCCCAGGTAGTCGGCCACGAACAATCCGTTCACAAGAGAGAGGGTCTGGGGTCCGGGCTTGAAGTCCACGGAATTCCATTCCGTCAGCCAGATTCCGTATTCCCGGGAGGAACCGCCGGCTTCTTTAATCTGTCTTCGCACGCTGGGGATTATTTCATCCAGGCTCTGGGGCGACGCCAACAGGGCCTGATCGTTTTCCTCTCCGCTATGCTGGGGATAATGGTGGATGATGACCGCGTCGGCCAGGTCCTTGGTGGCACGCATGACCTCCTGGTTCACAGGCCATCGAGAACCCACACCACGGCCACCTGGATGGAAGGATCGGCTGCCTTCATGGCTTTGATGAATTCGGCGGCGCGCATCCCATAGTCCGTGCCGGTGGTGTGTTGGGGATGCCAGTCCCCATAAAGTTCGTTGCCAATTTCCCAAAACCGCACACCGGCCTTCTTCGTTTTGTTCACATACTTGACCCAATCGGCCGCCTCCTGGGGCGTTCCCTTTCCGAAGTTCACGGTGAACATGGCTTCCGTGCCGGTCTCCTTCAACCAATCCAGGAATTCGTCAGTATCGACCATGCCATCCTTCTTGTCCAGCACCTGTCGCCAATGGTCGTCGTCGGCGCGGAGGCCGCCGGGATAGCGGATCACCTTATGGCGGACGGCCTTGACGTACTCCTTGGTCTTGGAATCCAGCAGGTCGCCGTCCCAGAGGGCCGCGTTGATGCCGAAGAGGCCGTCATTGATGCGAGCGGTGATGGTCTTGGCCATGT
>JALYSE010000279.1 GCA_030854955.1 Fibrobacterota bacterium
GTATGGCATCTGCTAGACAGGATTTTGAGCGCTTTGTGCGATGGCTATATCAATCGGATAGTCAATCTCCTGTTGATGTGCGTCGCTTAGCCACTTTAGCGATGACTAAATTCGGTGAGCTGGCGGCAACATCGCGGCAACGCAATCAGCGATCCGCCTATCTCGTTGGCCTAATTCGCCGAGAACTCACACTCACCGCTGACATTGCGCCACCCGCCGCAGCGGAGACAGATGCTGGCGCCTGGCCATGGACCCGACTGCGGCATTTGACGCTTGGCCCATTTCGAGGATTCCGGGTACCCCAGCCTTTCGACCTTACAAAACAAATCCTCCTCTTCTATGGCCCCAACGGAAGCTGCAAGACCAGTTTATGCGAAGGGCTGGAATATGCCCTCCTAGGCGATGTCGAAGAGGCAGGCTTCAAGCGCATCGCAGTCCAAACATACCTCACCAACGTCCATGAAGGCCGATTCGACCCGCCAATCTTGAAAGCGACCGACCACCATGGACACGAGGTCAATGTTGTTGCAAATCCCGATAGGTATCGATTTTGCTTTATCGAAAAGAACCGTATAGACGCCTTTTCTAGAATTGCCGCGCGCCCGAATACCCAACGTGCCGAACTTATTGCCACCTTGTTCGGCATGGACCGGTTCAATGAGTTCGTGAGCCATTTTAACGAGAGTATCGACGGGCAGCTCATCCTACTCTCCGAACGACAGTCCACATTGACTACGCTCCGAAATGCATTGGCCGCTGATCGATCAAGTGTTGAAGGCCATGCCGCATCCCAGCAAGTCCTTGCAGAAGAGGAAGCCGAACTGGCGAAGGAATACGCAGTCGGGACAACATATGTGGGTCTCAAACAATTATTGGGTACTGCCGATGCCCCAGGCCGGCTCCAAGAGTTAGATGCGATTCTGGAGGCGGTCCCGTCTACTGTTATAGGCGGGACGCGCCAAGGGCTTCTGGATGCATTTGTGACGGCGAACCGGTGCTACGAGGATCTCGACACCATCGTTGCAACTCTCCGCACCAAGAGCGACCAAGTATCCTTCAGGTCGCTGTATAAGTCTGTTCTTGCCCTGCAGGAGGTCGTGGGAAACCAGTGCCCCGCATGCGATACCCCACTAAACGGACTGACCGACAGAGCGAAAAATCCATACGTAAAGGCAACCGAAGGACTCCGGGAGCTCGAGGAGCTTGGTTTACTTCAGGATCAGCAGCAGACCGCGAATACGAAACTGGAGCAAGTCTCACGCGAGTTGCGCTTTATGCTCAGTTCAGCTGCAACGTTCATCGATGGTAAAAACGATGAAAGTACACCAATAGGCAAGTTTCTTCTTCGGTTTTCAGGAGAACAGTCCGGACGATGGTGGTCGGGAATCTACCCCGTCGCTCAAGAAGCGAATGATGAAACGCCGTTGCTGGAACAGATCCTGATGGTGGTCGATCGCATTGCAGCTCTAGACGAGACCTCACGCCGCGCCCAGACGGATCGGCAGCCGTACGTCACCGAGCGCCGGCGGCTCAGCGATTTCCAGCTTAAGGTGCAGGTACAGGACCTCAAAAGAAAGCAGCTTCAGGACAATATCGAGGCTGCGAAAAGCCGGATTCAGGCATTCGGCGAAACCAATGCAGAACTGATCGCTCAGGCGGCCCAGGAGAACCTCGACATAGAGCGGGACACTCCGATTAAGGCTGCTTATGACCGATTCCTCGAAGCGCTAAGGGCTTACAAAGAACAGCTCCCCGGCCAACTGATGGCGGGCCTAAATGACGCCGCCATGGAGCTTTACAACGCGTTCAATCGCAATGATCGGGATGAGGATAAGCTGTTCGCGCTACATCTTCCAATTGGAGGTGATGGAAAAATTGAAATATGCTTCCGGGGCAAACCGGCCACCCGGGTCGATGCACTTCACGTACTTAGCGAAGGCCACATTCGTTGCCTTGGATTGGCTATCCTGATGGCTAAAGCGAAGAGCATCAACTGCCCCGTCATCGTTTTCGACGACGCCATCAATGCGATCGACCATGATCATCGAGGCGGCATACGCGAAACAATCTTTGAGAGCGAACACTTCGCGCAGACCCAGTTGATTATCACCTGCCACAGCAATGAGTTTATCAAGGACATCCAGCAGCATCTTCCTGCCTCGCGCCGCAATGGATACCAGACCTTTCTTTTTCGGCATCATGACGGCAACTATCAGCCCAGGGTGACCGGCAACATTTCAAGTGCGAATTACATCGAAAAAGCCAGAGCCGCTAGGGCCGTATTGAATGATCGTGAAGCCCTTGGCGCGTCCCGCCAAGCTTTGGAAATGCTCTCAGAGAAGGTATGGCGCTGGCTTGGTAGCCACGACCACGGCTCTATTAATCTCATACTCGCAGGGGTTGGCGCTGAGCCCGCTTTAAGGAATCTTTGTGAAGCGCTGGTCAAGAAGCTAAGAGACGCACAGACCTTCAACCATCACCACAAAGCACCACTCCTAGCCGGTTTCACCCTTATCCTGGGTATTCCGTCAACTAACCTCGTTTGGACATACCTCAACAAAGGTACGCACGAAGAAGCTGAGCGCGATGATTTCGATGGCGAGCTGGTCGAATCGGTTGTTCAATCACTTGAAGACCTTGATCGCCTAGATCTCCGGTCCGGCCGATAGCTACTCGGCATTTGTCAGGGAGAGGTGAGACAGAACCGGGCTTAGTTTTGAGTAGAAAGTAGAGGTCTTCCGTGCCTAATATTCGTTATAATCTTATCTTATAACGAATGGCAATCCTAAACGCGCCCCTCACCTATCTAGCCGCCAAGGCATTTTTCCTGGAAGAGAAGGAAAAAGAGATGCTGATCCGCAAAGGATCCGTCTCCTCCCTCACCCTGAGCCAATACGCCTACCACTTCGATCATCTCCTCGATTTCCTGGTCGGCGAGCGACTGGCCGGCGAAAAGAAAGCAGCCAAAGGCTCTTTAACCCCTCCCCTACTCGCAGAGCGCCAGACCGCCCTTCGATCCTCCTGGGCCATCGAGGACGTGAAAACCGAGGACCTGGAACGATACCTGATCTGGCATACCCGAAAAGGTGGGAGCCAGAGCACCCTTTCCACGGAACTTTACTCCTACCGAAGCTTCTGGAAGCTCCTCAAGGCCAAGGAAAGGGTTTCTAAGGACGTGGCCAACCCAATCAAGCGGAAGGCCCAAAAGTACCAGGAGGCCCCTCACCTCAAGGAAAAGCACATCCGGAAGCTCCAAGATTATCTAAGCAAGATGGATGAGTCGGACCCGCTCTCTTTCAGGACGAAGGTTTTGTTCTCTGTTATTTGCAAATTCGGATGCCGGATCACGGAAGCGCTGACCCTCACAAGGAGGTCGTTGTCCCTCAAATCCGAAGAAGTCGTTTGCACCATCCTTGGCAAAGGCAATAAGAAAAGGGTACTCCCTCTACCCCTTTACGATGAGGGCGTGGACGCAAAGGGTAAATATTTACCCATCCCGATCGCTGGCCATATCGAGTTTGCGGGTCTCCTCGATAGGTATTTCCAAACCCCAACGGGCTTGCCCTGGTTCCTTGCGGGCGGATCTAAGAAACAGGCCGGAACTCCACGGAAGGGCGTGACGGCCGGCATCGCCGGATCAAGCCCCTACCTTTTCCAGAGCTCCCGATTCCAGCGCCTAAGCGATGATATGGCTCGGATCGAGTTTCAAAAAATCATGATTGAGCTCGGATTTGAAGGCTATGGCTATACGCCCCATTCACTCCGGCATACGGCCGCAACCAATTGGCTCAATAGCCAGGTGGACCTGAAAACGGTTTCAGAGTTGTTGGGTCATGCCAGTGTATTGACGACCGGAACCATCTATTCCCATACTGAAGCTAAAAAGTTAAGGCGGGGATTGTCGAAATCCCTTTGACTCCGGGGCCCGCCGCGGTCCCGGATTAATTTTTCCCTTTCCCCATCGATTTGAGCGCCTCCATCAGCCCCGCGACTTGAGTGCGAAGGGCGTCCACCTCGCCTGCCATTCGACCGGACTCAACAGCCCTGGTCGTCGCCTCCTTCTGCGCGGCTGATAATTCTTGCCGCGTTGCGTTGAGCGTCTTTTCCAGGTCATCGGTTCGGCGGACTTGGGCGTGCGCGTCGGCGAGCGCGAGTTCAAGCTCACGTAATTGGGTCACCTGTTGTCCAATGAGCTCAATCCGCTGCGCTTCACTTGCTTCCAGCCTCGCAATTTCTTGCAAGGCTTGCGCGATCTCATTTCGGATGGTGGCCACTTCCGCGGCGGCCACTTCCTTCGCCACCTGGGCCTCCTTATGGGCGAGCTGCTTTGCGACCGTCCATGTTGCCAGGACAAACTCTTTTCCTTTCGCCTCGACTTCGGGAGGCAAGTCCATAGCGGCCCCATCGCCGGTGGCGCGGTTAGATCGCCAGATGTCCAGGTACCGTTTCACGGTCGTATAAGACCCTCCCCCAATCCGGGCTTGGACCGCCATGATGGACGGGTCCACGCCCTCGGCCAACATGGCATCGGCGGTGCTTTTTACCAGGTCCTCGGTGATGATGGGTCGCGGCATCGGGCCTCCTATATGATAATTACGTTTATCATTACGATAATTATCATAATATATTCAATTGCCGTCAAGTCCGCCGTTTGCAAAATCCTGTGAAAGGTCCTTTTCAGCGAATTTCTAGGTATTCAGTGACATGGACGTGGGTCCCGGCTTTCCTGTCACAGGTAGAGAGCGTGGGGAGATGCCTATATTTCACCCCTGGGGGAGGGCCTAATTTGGCGGTCCAGCTTGCCGCCCGATACGGCGGGCGCACCTATTAGAGCGAATATCAAACCTTATTTTATGGAGGAGAGAGTGGAATATCAAAAGATATGGGTGGAACAGTGCCAGGCCACCGAGGGAATTAAGGAGCGATATGGGATCGAAAAGGCCATGGGGTATCTCATTGGCGAAAAGCTGGTAAACCTTGTCCAGGAGTCCGATCAGGATCCTCTCTGGGCACCGGAGCTCCCCTTTTTCATTGATGAGATTAAAGGGCTTTTTTCGACTCCAGAAATCCGGGAATATTTGGAAACCATAACCCGGACTGGAACAATGGGTCATGCGTGCACGGACGAAGAATTCGAGATATTTCGGGAAGCCGGGGCCATTGATGATGATCCCGTACGTGGCGCGGAAGACATGCTCATCGTCGCTAGAATCAAAGAGATGCTAACGAATTGAGGCTCTATTCCTATTTAATTTCCCCTATCGAAAGCAACCACGTTGAATACTTCCGAACGATCTGAGACCCTGAAAAGGGTCCGCCAATTTATCCTCACAAATCCAAGGGCATCCTTTTCCGACGTGGTTGAAGGCTTAAAGGTCCCGAACCTCTCCACGACCCAGTTCTACAA
>JALYSE010000280.1 GCA_030854955.1 Fibrobacterota bacterium
GTCGCCACCAGACCGGTGTTGGAAGATAGAGCCACGCCGTTGAAGGTGCCGGATTTGACCGCGGCGGTGATGTCGAGTTGGATCACCTTGCCCACGTCGGCCGCGGCCAACGGGGCGCTGGCGATCACGACGGCGGGATTATAAGGGATGGACGCGAGCGGTACCGAGGCTTCCGGGGCCGTGACAGCTGCGGTCAGCGCGTGCACGCGTAAAGTGCCGGCGGTCGTGACGCCGCGGACGTTCAGGGCCAAGACGGCCTTTATCACCGTGGCCCGGTCGATGCCGGCGGTTTGGAACGTGGTCCAGGCCACCGAGGGGGTGGCCGATCCGTTCACGGCAAGCGTGGCCGCGGTGCCGGATTGGGCGGTCGAGGTGGCTTGGCCGTCCTTGAAGACGGCCATGGGCGCGGTGAGGGTCTGGGCACCCAGGGTGGCGGCGAGGGCGGCCGCCAGACCTAACGGGGCGGCCAGACGGGGCAAGCGGATGGGGTTCATGAAAGCTCTCCTTCGGTTGTTGCGGGCCGGCGGACGGAAACGTCCGAGTCCTGGCCGGCCGCCGGACATCACTTCGACGCACCGAGGTAAAGTTTTGTTTCAAAAAAATGGAAGGGGTGGAAAGTTGGGCGCACGCGCAAGCGCGAACGGCTCAAAGTGGCGGTTATCGCCGGGCCGGGCGGCCCTTAGAAATATTTCTTTAACACTTTCTTGTTCGCCACGAAATAATCCACCCCAGACAGCAGGGTCACCAGAGTCACAAAGCCCATCATGGAATAGGGGATATAAGCCCAGACGTCCGGCCAGTAGGCCACATGCGGGGCGAGGCGGAGAAGCAAGGTGTCTACGATTTCCAGCACCAGGATGGATATGATGGCGACGCCCTGGAGGGCCGTCTTCCACTTGCCGCTCCGACGCGCGTCGATGGTCACCCCCGATGCGGCGCCCAGGGTACGCAAGGTATCCACCGTGGATTCGCGGAAGAAGATCACGGCCACCATCCATACCGCCGCATAGCCGGAGGCCAGGAAGCACAGGAAGATCGCCATGTTGGAGATCTTGTCGGAATACGGATCCAGGAATTTTCCGAGGGTGCTGACCTCGCCGCGTTTACGCGCAAGATAGCCGTCAAGGCCGTCACTGGCCACGAAGAAGATGGCGAGCACGGCGGCCAGGATCTTGAAGGTCAGGTGATTGTCCTGGTAAACGAGGTTATTGTCGTAGAAGAACACCCAGATGAAGACCGGGGCGAGCAGGATGCGGCTGAACGTGACCTGGGTGGCCAGGGACACGGGTTTGCGTGATTCCACGTCCCGATAGTAGAAGTACAGATAGCCGATGCTGGTGGCGATGATCATCAGAATGGTGGTGACCATCGCGATCCCGGACCAATGCTCTGAGTTCCACACGTACAGCATCATGGTCGCGTTCATGGCTAAGGTGGTGCCCTTGCCCCAGATGGTCTTGAGGGGAAGATTGCGATGATCCTTGAGTAGGGCGATCGAGAAGATGAGATAAAAGATGTTACGGAGGGTGATGGTGATCAGGCCTGCGCACAGCATGGTGGGGAAGGGTTCGTTCTGATCCCAGAGCAAGCGCAGGAAAAGCACCAGGAAAATCAGGTTGCCCAGCAGCTTCTCGCCCAACTCAAGCCAGAAGAGGGCCAAGGGGCGCTCGATGTCCTCGTGCTCGAGCTTGAAGGAAGCCCAGAACCCCATGATCAAGGAAGCGGACAGGAAGACGGTGGCCGAGAGGGGACGCTCCAGGAACAGGCATAATAAGGTCAAGATGAAGGTCCCCAACTTGGTAAGGACCCACATGCGGCCGGCTATGCGCTTGGGCTCGAGGCTTTCGGGGGCTGCCGGATCGGCGGTGGCCGTCCCTGCGGATTTGTCATCCATGGCTTTAAGTATAGGAATTTCCCCCACTTGGGCCACGGGAGCGGGACTCGGGGGCCTTGAAGGACTTGGGGACCGTGGCTGTGACAGCGCGGGCTAATGCGGGCCAGCGCGGGCCAGCGCGGTCTGGAAAAGGTTCGGGTTTCGGGGCCTACCAGCCCATGGGGATATCGACCCGGAATGTCGCCGTACCCTCTCCTGATCGGCGTGTAACCAGGGTCCCTCCCACGAAAAGCAAGGCGTCCCACCAGGTATGCACGAAGATGGCTTCCGAAAGCGTCCATTGATTCTTGCGGGTCAGGTAGCCGAAGTAGTACCCCAAAAGGGCCTGGGGCCAGGGAACGGGGTTGTCCGAGCTGTAGTGGAGTCCGGCGAAAAACAGCGTTTGGGCTCCGTTGGCCAGCCACCATGTCTCACCTGAGTACTCATATGCCAGGGGAAGCAGCCATCCCCGGAAGGCGGCCTCTTCGGTCATGCCGGCATTGTATGCCAAGGGCCCGTAGAAAGCCAGGTCGTCCCCGGAGAACAACCAATCGGCGCCGCGATGGGAGTGGCGTTCGTAATAAACCAGGCCGCCCACCGCCCCGGCCAGAAGACCCAGCGGAACATAGGAGGTCGCCTTTTTGAGATGACCGAAACGGAACGGGGCGGCCATGACGTCGCCGAGGGATTCATTGGCTTTCAGAAACCGGTACCGGCCGTCCTCTTGTTGCAAGCGCGGCACGGAAATCCTGAAGGCGGAGTAAGCGCTCACCATGCCGCTGCCCTGATAGGCCATCGCGCCCAGCAACATCCGCCGGAGGGTCCAGGACTCATTATCGTCAAAGAGGGAGGGGGGAGCGCCGTCCGAAGACTCATCCAGTCCATCGGCGCCGGTGGCTAACAACAAGAGCCCGCCCACGGCCACTCCCGTGTACACGGCTCCGGTCCAGTCCCCCTGGAAATACTGACCGAAACCCGGAAGCACCAGGGAAGGGAGGGGAAGCCAGATGTCGGATTTGAACTTCGCTTCGCCCCTTGAGCGTCGCGTTTGTTGTTCCCGCCGGAACCGGGGTTGATCTTCATCCGGATCGACATAGACCTTCTCCGGTTCCGTAATCCGAGGGGGGGTGTCGACCAGGGAGGAGTCGACCGCTTCGGCCCCGGAGGGTATCGGTGGGGGCGCAGACGGGATTTCGGCGCTCAGCTTTGCGCAAAGGAGGAGGGCTGCCATGGCGGTCAGGACGGCCAGGCCCGCCGGGCCGCGGGCGTGGAAGTGCACGCAGGAGCGAATGTCCGTTCGGGCCATGGCTGCTGCGCTCAGGAATGAGCCAAGAGTTCGCGCGCGTGCTTCAAGGTGGCCGGCGAGCTTTCATCGCCCATCATGCGCGCCAGCTCCTGCACCCGCTCCTTCGACGAGAGGGGTAATACACGGGTTACCGTACGGCCGCCGTCCAGCTCCTTGACCACCTTCTGTTGGCGCGTAGCCTGGGCCGCCACCTGGTGCAGGTGGGTGATGACGATGAGTTGGTGATGCCCGGCCAATTCCTTGAGGGCTTCGCCCACGCGGTTGGCGGTGACGCCGCCGATTCCGGTGTCGAGTTCGTCGAAGACCAGCAGGGGGCGGGGATCGCTTTGGGCTAGGGCGGACTTGATGGCGAGCATGATGCGGGAGATTTCGCCGCCCGATGCGACCTGCTTCAAGGGCTTGGCCGCTTCCCCGGGATTGGCGGCCAGGAAATACTCCAGCCGATCATAGCCCGTGGCGGTGAGGGTCGCGGGGTTTTCCGCAGCGGGGACTTCCGAGTCGATACGCGTTCGGAATACGGCGCCTTCCATGCCCAGGGCCTGGAGCATCCGGTTGACCTCGGTGTCGAAGGCGAGGCTGGAGGCATGGCGCTTTTCGCTGAGGCCGAGAGCCAAAGAGAGCGCGACCCTATGGGCTTCCGCAAGCTTGGTCTTGATTTCACCGATATCGGCTTCGGAGTTCTCGAATCCTTCCAACTCGATGCGGCGCCGCTCACGCCTCTCCACCAAGCCGGCCATGTCGGTGTGGTACTTGCTCTTCAGTTTCTGGATCAGCGCCAGCTTGGCGTTAAGGTCTTCCAGACGCGAGGAGTCCGCGCTCTGCGGAAGGCGGAAACCGCGCAGGGCGCTCCGCAAATCGGAGAGTCCGTCGCGCGCGGAAGCCAAGATTTGCTGATGGGCCTCGAAGGGATTCGGGGAGATGAATTTGCCCAGGTTCTGGATATCCTTCTGCAAGCGGGCCAGGTTGCCCAGGATATCGCCCTCCTCGCCTTCCAGGATGGACAGGGACGATTGCAGGCTGGTGCCGATTTTTTCCAGGGAGCTCTGCATCTTGAGCTCGGTTTCGATGCTTTCTTCCTGGCCGACCGCCAAGGGGGCCTTCTCCAGTTCCTTGAACTGGAATTTCAGGAAATCGAACTGCTCGCGCACCCGGCGAGCGGCGTCCTCGGAGGCGCGCAAGCGATCCCCCAGGACCTTCCATTCCTTCCAGGCGCGATGGTAGGTTTCGCCCTGGGATTCCAGTTTGGCAAAGCCGTCCAGGAATCCGAGATGGGTGGAGGGATCGATGAGGGATTGCTGATGGTGTTGTCCGTGCAGATCAACCAGGTGGGATCCGATTTCCTCGAGGGCCGCGGTAGTCACCACCGAGCCGTTCACGCGACAGCGATTCTTTCCCGCCGGGGTCAGCTCCCGCTCCAATACGATGTCTTCGCCTTCCGGCTCCAATTCCAGGCGGGTGAGCACGGCCCGCAGGCCCTTGGAGGGCGGGATGTCGAAGACCGCTTCCACCTTCAGCTTGTCCGCGCCCTGGCGGATGAGTTCGGCCTTGACCTTGGCCCCCAGGATAAACTTGAGGGCGTTGAGCAGGATGGACTTGCCCGCACCGGTCTCGCCGGTCACGGCTGTGAAGCCCGGGCCCCACTGCAGGTCGGCGGATTCGATGATGGCCAGATTGCGGATTTTCAGCTCACGCAGCATGCTTGTCTCCGGAAAGGGTTTATCATGCCGGCCCCGTGGCGGCGTCCCGGGAACGCCGGGAACCGGTCCAGCCCAGCTTGGAGCGCAAGGATTCAAAATACGAACTGCCCTTGGGGCGAACCAACCGCACTCCTTCTTTATGCTTGCGGATGATCACGGTATGCTCCGGCTTCAGTTTGAACTGGTTCCGCCCGTCCACGAACATATTCACCTCTTGTTCCCGGCCCAGATTGCTGCGCACGCTTATGAGCATGTAATCGGGCAGGATCAAGGGGCGGACGGACAAGGAGGTGGGATTCATCGGGGTCAGCAGCAGGGAATCTGCGGAGGGATGGATGATGGGCCCCCCGGCCGACAGCGCGTAGGCCGTGGAGCCGGTGGGGGTGGAGACGAGCAGGCCGTCCACCCAGTAATCCGTGAGGAACCGTCCCTGGGCCGTTACCCTGAGGTCCACCATCTGATGGCCCATCTGGCCGGTAAAGGCCACGTCG
>JALYSE010000065.1:0-2067 GCA_030854955.1 Fibrobacterota bacterium
GCGTGGCTCTCTCTTCCAACACCGGTCTGGTGGCGACCCTGGGGGCGAAGGAAAGCCCGCAAGCCCCCGCCATCCATCTCACTTACGACGATCAAGGCGACATCACCGCCGTGACCGCGGGCTCCGGACT
Organism: Fibrobacterota bacterium; assembly: GCA_030854955.1. Classification (GTDB taxonomy): domain Bacteria; phylum Fibrobacterota; class Fibrobacteria; order UBA11236; family UBA11236; genus Chersky-265. Next base: position 131 of record JALYSE010000065.1, read on the forward strand.
CACCGGCGGCGGGACCACGGGGGCCGTTTCCCTGGCTCTGGGTAACGCTTCAGTTACGGCGGCGCACCTGGCTCCGGCCTCCGTAGGCGCGGCGGCCTTCGCGGCCGGCGCGGTGGGAGCCGCCCACGTCCAAGACCGGGCCGTGACCGCCAGCAAGTTTGCGGTCGGCGCGGTGACTACCGCGAAATTGGCGGCCGGATCGGTGAACACTGCCCAGATCGGCAATGGGGCCGTAGGCACGGCCCAGATCGCCGCCGCCGCGGTGGGAGTTGCCCACATCGCGGCCAATACCGTGGACGCGCCGCAAATCGCCGACGCGTATCGGACGATTTCCCTCCCTGCCCAGGGATTCAATCGGCACTACAATTCCACCACCAAGGTCCCGGACGAGGGAGGCCTGCTGTGGGCCCCGACATACAAGGGTTCGCTGGTGAAATGGGTGCTGGCGCGGCCGTCGGATTTCGTCGGAGAGGGCTTGGTGGAGATGACCTTGTATTGCCAGGTGCCCACCAACAATGCCTCCACGGGCAAGCTGGCTTTCGAATTTGCCCACTTAACCTTAAACGCAGGCGAACAGGAAATCATGCCATCGAGCACGGTGTTCCAATCCCAAACCACCGTGCCCGCCAATAGTTCGGGTACGTTCGTAAAAGTCAATGGTTATACCGGTGCCCATCAGCTCACCAAGGAGATCTGGGAGTTTCAGTTCACCCGTGATGCGGGTCGTGCCGGCGCCTTGGACACGTATCCCCAAAACATCCGCGTGGTCAGCGCGTCCCTGACCTACCCGGCCACCCGCTAATCCGAGGCCCACCCCATGAAAACGAACCGTAAGGAGCCCATCATGATCCGCCTTTTCCCCGGCGCCGGCCTCGCCGTAGCCCTCGCCATCGCTCTCGCCTACTCCGGCACACCCCTATGGGCGCAAACCGTCACCGTGCCCATGCCTGTTCTGCGGGACGGAGATGCCTCACCCACCACGAATGCCGGCATCTCCGCGACCCTGTCCGTGCGGGGCGGCGCCACACCCATTGTGGCCTGGGCCGATTTCCAGACCGGCGGCATTGACCGGGCCAACGTGCAGAAAGCCGTTCTGGCCCTGCATGTCAAAAGCATTCCGGCCGCCGGCACCTTGCGCGTCCATTCCCTGAGCGCCGCCATCGCTGGGCCTGAGAAAGCCGTGACGCGCGCGGCCATCCCCTTCGATCCCGCCGTGGTGCTGGCTTCGGCGTCGCTGGCGTCGTCCGACGCGGAACTGGTGATCCACCTGGATATCACCGCCGCGGTGAAGGCGGCGACCTTCAACGGCGTGGCCCTTTCCACCGGCGACGCGCTGTCGGCCACCTTCGCGGCCAAGGAGGGAAACCTCGCGCCTGTGATTCTGCTGAACTACGCCAATACCGGGGACATCACCACCGTTACGGCCGGATCCGGTCTGGCTGGCGGCGGCACGGCCGGTTCAGTCTCCCTGGGGCTGGCCACCGGCGGGGTGACCGCGACCCACATGGCTGCCGGAGCCGTAGGCCCGACGGCCATGGCGGCCAACGCCGTAGCGCCCTCGCAATTGCAGAATGGCGCGGTGACTACTGCCAAGATCCAGACCGCAGCGGTGGGCTCCTCGCAGCTTGCCAGCAACGCGGCGGTCCAGGCCAAGATCGCGGCAGGAGCCGTGGGTGCCGCCCACATCCCCTCGGGCGCGGTGCAGAGCGCCCAGATCGCGGCAGGAGCCGTGACTGCGGCGCATATCCCCGACCTCAACCGCAATGTCACCTTCCCCTCCCATACCCTCAACCTCTCTCAGATCCTCGGGGACGGCCGCGTTGAATATGGCGTAGAGTGGGAGCAAACGTCGCCCAAATACGCCGATCTCACCCTCCTCCGCCCGGTCGATTTCGCCGGCCAGGGCGCCCTCAAGTTCACGGTGCATTTCTTGGCTA
>JALYSE010000065.1:2077-19491 GCA_030854955.1 Fibrobacterota bacterium
CCGCTCCCGTGGGCACCTCCGTCGGTTTCTACCTGCGGGCGGATTCCTACAATGACGGCGATTTGGGAACCGTCCAATCCGTCATCACCTCCGATGCCGTGGCGATTGGGAGCAGTGGCAATTTGTACAAGGCGGAAATCAGCCTGGACGCGACGCGCATTCCAAAGGAACTCTGGCGATTCCGGTTCAATCGCCAGCCCAGCACCCTGCCCGAATCCTACCCCGGCAGCATCCTGATATTGTCCGCCTCACTCACCTATCCCTCGGCGCATTAGGAGCAATCTCCCATGCCACACTTTCACAAGGAGTTTCCCATGTCCTCCCTACGCCCCTTCCGCGCCCTCGCCGGCGCCGCCCTGGCCGCAGTCCTCGCCACGGCGACGCACGCGCAATCCATCAGCGCCCCCATGCCCGTCCTCGCCGATGGGTACGCCACCGCAGCGACCCGCTCGGGAACCGCCCTCACCCTGGCGGTCAACGGTTCGGCCGCCCCTTCGGTGGGCTGGATCACGTACCAGACCGGCGGGATCGATCGCCCCCACGTGCAGAAGGCCTTGCTGTCCCTGTTCGTACGCAGCGTCGCCGTTGCGGGCACCGTGCGGGTCCATGCCCTCAACGCAGCCATCACGGCCACGGAGGGCTCCGTGCCGCTGGCCGCCATTCCCTACGATCCCGCCGCCGTGCTTGCCAGTGTGGCCGTGGTCGTGGCCGACACCGAGAAGGTGATCCAATTCGACGTCACCGCCGCAGTCAAGGCGGGGACCTTCCATGGCCTCGCGCTTTCTTCCAACAACGGTCTGGTGGCCACGTTCGGATCCCGGGAAAGCCCCGTGCCGCCCGCCATCGGACTCGCCTACGAAAACCTGGGCGACATCACCGCCGTCAATCCGGGCACAGGCATTTCCGGGGGCGGCGCCTTCGGAGCGTTGACGCTTTCCCTGGCCAACGCCTCGGTGACCGCGGCCAAGCTGGCCGCAGGCGCGGTAGGGGCTACCGCCCTGGCCGCGAGCGCCGTGGGACCCGCCGCCCTCCAGGACGGCAGCATCGGCACGACCAAGATTGCGGCCGGAGCCGTGGGCTCCGCCCAATTGGCGGCCAATGCGGTGGGAAGCGCCCAGCTCGCCGCCGGCGCAGTGACCACCGTGAAATTGGCCGCCGGTGCCGTCGCCGGCCCCCAAATCGCGGCCAATGCGGTGAATGCTTCCAAGATCACGGATCTCACCCGCATCATCTCCCTTTCCGCCGATGGCCTGATCATCTCGCCGAACAACCCCGAGCTTATACGCCTCCCTGTGGGTATTTCCTGGCCCGGGGTCTGCTTCACCGATGCGAAGATTTTCATGGCCAATCCGCCTGACTATGCGGGTACGGGCACGGTGACGCTTTCCCTTTATTTCTCCACCACCGGCCCCAACCCAGGCGATGTCTCTTTCAAGCTGTCCTACGGATCCCTCAATGCCTCGGAACCCTTCAACACCAACCTCTCTTCCATCACTCCTCCCGCCGTAGCCATTGACGCGAACAACGGCGGCCAGCTCTTTAAGCAGGAATTCACCATTCCGGCAGCCGCTTTTACCAAGGAATTCTGGAGTATGGCCATTACCCGCCAGGTGAATGCCTGCAGCGGAGGCGCGGACACCTACCCCTACCAATTGCACGTGAGCGCGGCGACCCTGAGCTATACCGCAATTCAATAAGGCACGAAAAATCCGCAGCGGGAGACCCGCCTCCCGACCTGCAGATTCGTTATCAATATTAGGTCAGACAATTTTCCCTTAGTAATTGCCTCCGGCCTTTTTCCGCCAATTTAAACAATTTAAATCTCTATTTTCCCAAATATCGGCTAAATTCCGTTATTCGTTGGGTAACATACAATTGACTTTTTCTCCCGCTCTGGGCATCTTTAAGGGAAAGAGGAAATCCCGTCCATGGCTGCCAAACCCGAGCCGGAACCCGAAGCATCCCCGGCTCCCAACATCTATCGCTACGATGACTTCCGGGTCTTTTTGAAGGATGCGTTCCAATACCGCAAGGAGCAGGACGCGGAGTACTCCTACCGCAAGTTCGCCAAGGATGCCGGCATCGCCAATCCGGGCTATCTCCTCGACGTGATCGTGGGCAAGCGAACCTTGAGCGACAATGCGGTCAAGAAGACCGCCACCGCCTTTGAACTCAACGAAGCGGAAACGGAGTTCTTCCGCCTGCTCGTCGATTTCGGCCAATCCAAGAAGGACGCTGAGCGGCAGGAAATCTACGGGGATATCCTCTACCGCCGGAACCGTAGCCGGTTCGCACGCCTGAGCCCCTCCCTGGTCAAGTACTACCAGGATTTCCACTACCCCTTGGTCTACAGCGCGCTGCATGCCTTCGAATTCCGCGGCGACTACGATGCCTTCGGCGGGGTCTTCGATCCCGCCATCGCGCCCGCGGCCCTCAAGAAATACGTCCGGGATCTTTGCGAGTGGGATCTGGTGAAGCAGGGGCCGGATGGACGCTACGCCGTGACCGAAGAGTTCGTGGAACCTCCGGCCACCATGGGCGCTCTGGTGCGTAGGCTCAACCGGGAATGGATCCTCCAGGCGGCGGAATCCCTATTCCGACATGGGCCCGACGACCGTCATGTCTCCACTCTCCTGCTTTCCGTGAGCGACGGGACGCGCATACGCCTCAAAGACGAGATCGAACGGTTCCGGCGCGAAGTCCTGGATCTGGTCGCCAAGGACAAGGGCAAGCCTTCCGGCCTGATGCAACTGAGCCTCCAGTATTTTCCAAAAACCAAAAAGCGGAAATAGCCTTATGCGAATTCCATCGGCCCGATCCCTCCTCCCCCTGCTGCTGGCCGGCCTCGCCGGATGCGTTTTCGAATCCGATCCCAAGGTGGCCGGTGGCGCCCAGGATTTCCCCAATACCGTTTCCCTGGGCATGGCCGCATCGTCCCATATCTCCGAACACACGGAGTGGAACCAGTTTTCCGCCATCCCGTCCACGCTTTCCGTAGGCGGCTCCGATTCCATCTTCGTGCCGCCCGAGAGCCTGTACCAGGCCAAGCCCAAGGTCTCGGCCGGCCTGGCCAAGGGCTCGGCGGCTGCGCTTTTCGATACCGTCTTCCTGGATCTGTCCGACACCGCGACGCTCAAGGTGGCCCGACGCATCCACCAACAGGAGACCGCCCTCAAGTTCAAAGGCGACACCGTCACCATCCGCTATGACGACAAAGCCGTGGACACCGTCAATGGCAACGAACTGATCCTGGAATCCAAGGGCGCCGAACTCTGGAAAGCAAGCGAACGCAGATCCGCCTATCGCTACGAGAACACCGATTCCGCGGGCGGATTCGATCGCGCGACCTTCCTCGATCGCACCCCCACCCTCTTTCCGGCTGGATTCAAATTCCGTTTGCTGGTGCTCCTTCCCGGACCGGACGGAGACATCCTGTCGAAAGCGGACAATCGTCCCGCCTACTACGCCTTCGCCCGCGTGCGTCTGGATGCGGGCGCGGTCGTCGACACCCTGGAATCCTTCGACATCACCGATGCCGACGGGGACGGATCCCTGTGGGGGGCTGGCGATTCCGGCGTGGTGAATTTCCGGCAGAAGCTTCCCACCCCGCCCTTCAGGCCCTTGGTGGTCTCCGTAGCCCAGAAGATGCGGGCCGTGCTCTTCAAGGATGAGCAGAAGACCTATCCCCTATCCTTCAAGGAAACCCGCGTGGAGCAGGACGGCAGGAAGGTGGTCTTTTCCGTGCACGGCGCCCGCGGCGGCATCGATTCGACCTTCAATCCAGGGGACACGGTGGTGATCACCCAACATATCATATTCCCGCCGGCGGCGAAAATGGTCGAGAAGACCACCAAGTATAAAGTCATTCTCTCCGCCGTACCCAAACGGTACTCGGAGGCGAAGCTGATCCGCTATTCGTTGGAAGCGATCTGGGGAGAGGACTCCCTATCCTCCACCAAGTTCACCTTCATTCCCGACAGTCTGGTGCCCACGAAGGAACTCTCCATCACCGGCGCCCTGGTGTTCGAGTACGACTTCGCCAACGGCCGCTCGGGAACCGCCAAGGGCCGCTTCGAGAACAAGGTCATCGGCGTGGAGCTGACCGAATCCGACGCCAAGGGCGTGGCGCGCAGGTTCCGGATCGAGTGGGACGCATTGGGCAAGCTGATTAAGCGGACGGTTTTGAAGTAGCCGAACGAGACGGGACGGATTCAAGGGGCCCCACAAAAATACGGATTTGTGTGATTTGTCTCGGATTATTTTCCAATCAGGTGCCAGGTGGGCTACCGGATGGGTAGTACGCACCGAAATCCGCCGGAATGATCGGATACCTCTGGAAAGGGTGGCCACCGGGAAACGGTGGCATCAGGTTGCACATTCGAGTAATAGAGTCCCCTCTGGACTTTCCCCGACCCGCGTACTGGTCCCGTGGGATTCTCCGTGGCGTGCACATTGTAGTCGGCGTACCAATCCCCCGTCCATTCCCGCACATTGCCCAGCATGTCGTACAGCCCCCAGGCATTGGGACGCTTTTGGGCGACGGCTTGCGCCCTGGCAGCATCCAGCCAGGCGTAGTAGGAGAAGATGCGGAAATCATCGCCCCAATAATAAAGGGTTTGGGTGCCCGCCCGGCAGGCGTACTCCCATTCCGCTTCGGTCGGCAGGCGGAAACCGGATTGGGCGTAGTCGATGGTGACCCCATCCAACACCTTGACGGTGTCCCCAAAACCAAACTGGGTCAAACTGTCGCGGATGCCCGTGTAACGATAGACGGTATCCAGGCCCGCCTTTTTACTGCGCGCATTGCAGTATAATGCCGCCTCGAACCAGGCCACCTTTTCCACGGGTCGGTTTAAATCCACGCCGACATTCCCATGCCGTTCCGTGGCCCCGTTGAAATAAGCTGGGTTTTTCCCCATCATGGCCAAGTAGTCGCTTTGCGTCACTTCCACGCTGTCCATCCAGAAGGCGGACACGAAGATCCGATGCTTTGGAGAATAATCAACCTTGCCGTCGCCCGAATCGGCCCCCATGTCGAAGGCGCCTGCGGCGATGTGTTTCATGACCGGACATTGCGCGCAACTCTCAGGCCGTCCGGTTGAATCGGCCATCACGATGTCAACGGCAGGCGGAATCGGATCGGAATCCTCGTTGGAAAACAAGGAGCAGTTGGACAGGCCGATGCTGACTATGACAAGGAGCGTACGGAATGAATGGTTATTGGAAAGGACCCTGCGTTTTTTCATCCGCATAAATATACCCGAATGCGCGGCTTCGTTTCCGACATCATCCCAAGCGCCTTTTCCGTTACCACAAAATCTTGAGGTGATTTTCTTATCCCGGGAATAACGATGAAAACATGCCAATATTGTTATCATTTTTAAACATTTTAAATATATTAAACTGTCCTAAATACCTATTTTTACCATTTTTAAAGCATTTTTTAGTTATTTCTCGTTATCATAAACACCAAACCACCTTGCATCACACTCTGTTATCGGATACATTGAATATGACACTGAAAAAAAAGGCGGAATAGACCCCGCGAAAGGATGGAACCCATGAAGCACTCGAACCTCTCCACTGCCCTTAAAACCCTGGCCCTGACAGGAGCCGCCTCCCTTCTCCTCACCGGCCTCACCGGCTGCATGACCAACGAGGAAAAGACCTCGTCCATGGACAGCGATGGCCAAGCCGCCTACGTGACCACGGAAGTGGATCAGATGGGCCAGGTCTACGACCAGATTCCCGAAACCGGCATCGGCGCGGGCAAGACCTCGGCTTCCGGCCTGACCATCACGGGCGAATTGACCCTCGAACCCTTCGCCTACCATGCCGATTGTGAATGCTTCGTGCGGCACGCCGTCTTCACCGGCACGAAAGGGTACGAACGCGACCGCGTGGACTCGGTGACCCTGTTCGATTCCACCGGCGCCACCATGGACAAATTCGCCCGCGCCCGCATCGACCGCATCGTCCACACACGCGACGTGGTCCATACCAAGGGATCCAAAGAAGCCAATGTGCACATTGAGATCAACCTGGACATGATGACCAACGCCGGCGTGAAAACGGGAGTCTGGAACGGCACCATGTCCGGCACTTACCAAGGCCAAGAGTTCAAGAGCGGATCCATCACCAACTTGGTCCGCGTCTGGGAGAATGGCCGCTTCCATTTCCCGGAAGCCGGGATCCTCAAGCTGGAGCGCCCGGTGTTCAAGTTCATGGCCGAGTTCCTGGGCGAGGGCAAGGCGAAGTTCAAGGTGGAGAACAAGCGGACGGGCAAGATCCACGTCCTCTTTGTGGACAAGAACTACAAGGAAACCGACCCGGTGGAAACGCCCTGAATCGTCTTCGACCCAGGGTAACGTAAATGTAACGCGACGTTTAGGGTAACATGAAGGATATGGCCCCCGGGAATCTTCCCGGGGGTTTTCGCTTTCAGGGGGCTCCGGAAACCTTTCCGGAGGCATGTGTTCAGAGGGTCTTCTTGGCGAGGATGGAAAAGACCGGTCCCGTGAGGAAATCATCGGCCAGTGGGAAGGTGAGGTTGATGTGCTGCACCGATTTCTGGGTGGACTTGCTGCGGCCCAGCCGCAGGCCCAGGCCCAGGGAATAGTGCAGGTCACCCGGCACAAATTCCCGGTAGGTCGGGAACGTATTGCCCGCGTTCACGAAGGCGGCGAAGGCGGGAACCATGGTGAGCCACTCGAAGTCGGGGAAATAGCGTTGCTCGGCGGTCGCCAGAAAGCGCGCCTGACCCGCGAAATAAAAGCTTGGAAAACCCGTGAGTCCGTTCAGTTCGCCAAGAGGCAGTTGCACGCTGCGAGGGGTGGCGTAAAGATGGGTCCAGGATGCGGTGGCCCAGGAGGCGGTCTTCCGGTGTGGCCGAAGGGACCCTTCCCACCAGGCGTCGACTTGACCGAACGAGGGATCGCCGGACGGGGACAGGAAGGATTGCCACGCAGCGCCGGCGCTCGCGTATGCCAAGTCCGACCAGAATCCGCTGTAGAGGGCTTCCTGATGGAGATGGAAATGGGAGTTGTCCGCGCCCAGCCAGGCCTGATTGACGGAGGCCTTGGTGTTGAGGCGCCAGCCGGTCTCCACGGATTCGCTCCACTTGAGGTTCCTGAAATTGCGCGAAGTCCGGAATCCATACCGATAGAGTCCCAGGGAAACGCCGAGCAACGCATCGGAGCGTTCGTAGGGTTCAAGAGCGGAAGCGGGCACGGGCACGAAAGGCAGCAGGGCCGTATCCGCCTCGCCAAGGCCTCCCTGATTCCGGCGGTCGCGATAGGTGAAGGCGGGACCGATATTGAACTTCAGATCCATGCCGAAGGAACGGAGGAAGCTGGCGGAGAGCTCGCGCGTAGCCACGCGATCATATACACGGAGCAAACCCGGCTCCCCGGCCTGATTTTCGGCCACGGAGTCGGGCAGGTCTCCCAGTTGGTTGGCATCAAAGTACAGCCTTTCGGAAATCTCCCGCGAGGTGTAGGTCAGGCCATAGGCATACTTGTCCGTGCGCGACAACAATGGCCGGTTGACGCGCATCTCGACGGAATCCCCGTCGGAAAGCCATGCGGCTTTAGCGGAGACCTGCAACATGAGCGGCGTCAGATTCTGGTTCCGGAAGGTGAGTTCGGATCCGTTCCGGATGGGATCGTGCCGGATGGCGCCGCCCACCATGGTTCCCGTTCCCGCCAGGTTGGTTTCGAAGAGTCCGAGAAACCAATACAAATCGTTCTCCCAGATCCTGTCCCAACGGCCGTAAAACACATCGGAACCCTTGAGGCCCTCCGCCTTCGCGCCCGCGGCCGCCACCGTGGTCCACTGATCGTAGGTCATAACCAGAATTTCGCACTGACCGTTCTCCACGGGACCCACCGCGATCATGGCGTCCGAAAGGAACTCCTCGGCGCGCAAGGTCCGCTCCGTTTCCGCAAGCAAATCCTTGCTGATCTCGCCGCCTTCGGCGAACAGCATGCGCCGCCGCAGGGTGGTTTCGCGCGATATGACGTGAATGTCGTTTCCCAGGTTGTATACCCAGCGCTCCAACCGTGAGCGGGCGACCGTGCCCTCGAAGGCATCCTTGCGGTCGAAGCGGATGGAGCGGACGCGGCCGCGGAAATCCTCGGGCAGATCCTTGGCCGCGATGTAGCCGGCGGGGAAAAGGAAAATCTTCTCCGCAGCCAGGGCGTGACGGGCGGTAAGGCCGAGCGAAAGGCTGACGAGGATTAAAAAGAGGACGCGGTGAAGGGATGCCCGCATGGTAAGGCTTATAGGCTCGTCTTGACACGGATGCTGAACACGGGGCCGGACAGCCGTTTCTCGCCGATGGGCCAGGCGAGGTTCACGTGGTTGACCAATTTCTGCACGGTCTTGCTGGCGCCCAGGCGCAGGCCCAGGCCCAGGGAGTAGTGCAATTCATCCGTTTCGAAATCATCGTATTCAGCGAACGTATTGCCCGCATTCGCGAAGACGGCGAGCGCCGGAACCACCGTGCCCACCTCGAAGCGCGGAAACAGGCGCTGCTCGGCTTCGATGAGGATGCGGGCCTGTCCGGCATAGTAGAAGTTGGGATAGCCGTTCAGCCCGTTTTCCTCGCCCAGAATCAGCTGCTGGCTCTTTTCCGAAGCGAACAGGTTGACCCAGGAAACGGAAAGGAAGGTGGAGGTGAGCCAGATCGGTTTCCATTGGACTTCGCTATAGCCCGATGCGTAGCCATCGTCCATGCCGCTGTCCGGGCCCACGTAATAGCGGAGGGAGGCGCTGGAGTTGAAGAACACCGCGTCCCACCAGGCGTTGTTGTAGACGGCCGAATGGCTGAGCAGGTAATCGTCGTTGCGGGCGCCCATCCATTCCTGGTTCTTGGCCGCCTTGGTGGACAGGCGCCAGCCGGTCTCCAGGGTTTCGCTCCACTTCAAGTTGTTGAAGTTCTGCACGGTCTTGAAATCGAATCGGTATAGGCTGACCGAAACGCCGAGCAGGTAATCCCTGCGCTCGTTGGGAAACCGAGCCGTAGGATCCAGCGGGAGGGCCCGCCCCAGGGAATCGTTGCGGAACAGCCGCCCGCCGTGGTTGTAGCGATCGCGGCGGTTGAAGGTGGGGCTGACATTGAATTTTGTCTTGTACCCGAAGGATCGGGTGACGCTCAGGTCCAGATCATGAGTGGCCACGCTATTGAATTGCGCGAGCACGCGGCCGGTACCGCTCATGGCATCGGCCAGGCTGTCGGAAAGGGTGTCCAGGGCGTTTGCGTCCAGGTAAACCTGCTCGGACAATTCCATGGCCGAAAGGGACGCCGAGAACCCATACAGGCTGGTGCGGGATTCCAAGGGCTTGGAAAGGGAGAATTGGATGTTGTATCCGTCGGAAAGCCAGGCGGTATGGGCGGCGAGGCGCAGGCGCTTGGACGACAGGGCATTATTGTTGTAGTCGAGCCAGCGGGTGTCCCGGAACTGATCATGACCGACAAAGAACCCCAGGCGCTGGCCGGTGCCGAGGAGATTGCTTTCAACGGGGCCGAAAATGTAGATCCATTCCCCTCCAAGGCGCTGGATGCTGAAGCCGGGCACCGTGGTCCACTGATCGTAGGTAATCACCTTGATATGGACGGTCCCGTCCTTCCAGGGCATCACCTCGATGATAGCGTCCGCAAGGAACTCCTCGTTCCGCAGGGCCTTCTCCGTTTCGAGCAGCAGGTTCTTGGTTATGGTATCGCCCTCGTGGAAAAGCAGGCGTCGCCGGATGGTTCCCGGGCGCGATTCCATGTGGAGGTCGTTGCCGATATCGAAGAGCTTCTTTTCCGCGTCGCTGTGGATGGTGCTGCCCTCGAAGGCGTCCTTGATGTCCAGTTGGACGGATCGGACGGTGCCGGTGAAATCATCGGGCAGATCCTTGGCGCGCGTGAAGCCATCGGACGGAACGAAAAACCGATCGCCTTGCGCGGATACGGAGCCGGGGATCAGGATCAAGGTGAGGATGAGAAGAAGGGGCAGGGCCCGCGCCAACGGGCGGAGACAGGAGCGGATGGGCCCGGAATGCATCGGTTTCAAGATACAACCTTACTCCGCAAGTCAACACCCCATGTGTTTGAGAACCGCTCGGCGGTTGTAGCGGTCACTGGGTTATTCGCCCCCGGTCACTGCGTTGCGGACGCGGAAATCCGGATAAAGGGAAGTGGGTCTGTAAGCCGGGTTCTGTCTCAGATCGTCCGGGTTGCCCCGAACAACTGGGATGGTCATCCATCTGGGACGACGGTTACCCGCCGCCTCGAGCGACCTACCCGATGACCGCAGGAGCGGACCGCTCCTGGTCCCCGGCCGGCTTGCGCCGTCGGGTCCTGGCCATCCTATTTGGTCTTGCACCGGATGGGGTTTGCCCTGCCACTCCTGTCACCAGGAATGCGGTGAGCTCTTACCTCGCCATTTCACCCTTACCGAGTCTCAGCCTTACGGCCGAGACTTTAAGGGTTTGCTTGCGCAAACTCTACGTTCCCCGGTGACCCGGAGTTGGTGGAGTCCGCCGTGAGGCGGACTCCTAAAGGGTCGCGAAGCGACCCTCGGCGGTATATTTTCTGTGGCACTTTCCATCCCGTTTCCGGGTCTGGCCGTTAGCCAGCATCCTGTCCTATGGTGCCCGGACTTTCCTCCAGCGCTTCCCGTAAGGGACGCGCCAGCGACCATCCAACCCACTTCCCGATTTCGGGAAAGGTTTCAAAATAACAAGAGTAACCGTCGCGCGCGGGCGAAGGGGAATTATAAAGTCTCTGGGCCCGGGAGCTCGGTCTTTTTCAGTAAGGCCTGATATTGCTTGTCCTTCTTGAGGGCCTTGTCCAGGGCCTCTCGGCGCTTACCCTCCCCCACAAGGCATTGCTTACCCCGGGCCGTGGCCGTGAATTTGTCGTCGCAGGCTTTTTCGACCGTGAATTTCCTCTCCATCAGCGCCGCGACCGCGGGATCGTTGGGATCGGCGCCGCGCAGCTTGGCGTCGGTAATCTTGCGATCGAGTTCGGCATTGGCCGCATCGGCAGTCCGGCATTGCGTCAGGAATCGGGTCTTTTCCCGGTCGCAGCTCCTGATATCCTTTTTCTCCGCGTCGCTGAGAATCCGCCGGGTGATGACTCTTTTGAGCGAATCCAGGCTGTTGAGAACGGCGGGATCCTGGGGGGAGGGGCCGCCGGGCTGGGCCCGGACCGTCGGGGCCAGAAACAGGGTTGTTACGGTCGTTACGACGAGGGCCGCCTTCCAGTGGCCGCCCCCAAGGGGCATTTTTTTAACTGAAACGGTCATTCCCATGAAGCCTCCAATCGGTCCCCAAATATAACTTTGGCCACGTTACGCCGCCGCCAATCCGGCCCTTACAATGTACGGACTTTTACACCAAGCGGGGGAAGCGGTAGCGCGCCGCCAGGAAACAGCCCAGGGACGCCGCCATCAGGGTTCCGATGAATCCCAGATAGATCCAATTGGAAGCGTACAGGGAAGAGGAAAAAGAGGTTACTGAAAAGAAGATCCCGAGCATGACCAGGCTGGTCAACTGCGCCGCTCCCCGCACCGATTCGGAAATGAGGGAAAGCAGGGTGGAAAGGGCGCACAGGAAAAGGCCCAGGACCGGAGTCACCAGCATCGCCTTGGCGAGGTCGATTCCGAAGCCCGGCTGCCAGAACCCCTTGGACACGAGCATCAGCGCCATGACCGATTGCCCGGCCAATCCCACGAGCACCGGCACGGGATAGATTCCCAACACCTTTCCCCAGAACAGGGATCCCATCCGCACGGGCAGGCACATCAGGATTTCCAGGGTGTTCCGTTCTTTCTCGCCGGCGAAGCTGTCCGCGCCCAGGGGAACGGCCCCGCTGGGTGCCAGCACCGCGAGCATCAGGAGCAGGGAGCGCGCCAGAGAAAGGGTCTCCCCCACGGATGCCAATGGCTCGAAGAAGACCGTGAAGGCCTGGAGGCCCATGAGCAACAGAGGCGTGATCAGGAAGGGCAGCAGGAAGCGAGGCTCCTTGAAGATGAGCTTCCACTCATGGCGGGCGATGGCAAAAACGGGAGATATTACCGTAGGCATTCAGGTTCCCACCAAACGCTGGTAGACTTCGGCGAGGGTGGTGCGTCGAGGTTCCACGGAGGCGACGGGCAGATTCCGCTCCACCATGGCCTTGATGAGTTCCGGCATGCGGCGGCGGAGATCCGGGCCGGAGATATCCACTTGTCCGGAGTCTTCGGGTACGGGCTCGACCTGGGCGGAAAAGGCGGCGGCCAGCCAGGCCATTTCCTCCGGCCACAGGGGACGGGAAAATCCCAGGCGCGCGCGTCCCGCGACATCGACGCCATTTCCGGCCCCGCCAGGCTGGGGAGGCGCGTCCATGATTCCCGAGCGGGTGCCGGCGGCCAACAGGGTCCCTCGCGCGAGGAATCCGAAATGGGTGGCCGTCGATTCCATCTGCTCCAGTCGATGGGTCGCGACCAGGGCCGTGGCCCCGGTCTCTGCGATGTAACTGCGGAGATACGTTAGCACGTCCATTTGCGAAGCTGGATCGAGGTGGTCGGTGGGCTCGTCCCAAAGCAGCAGGTCCGGCCGGTGCAGGAGGCTGCGCGCCAGCTGCAGCTTCTGGCGGTTGCCCTGGGACAGCTTGGAAACCGGCTTCCGGTCCAGTTCCAGGCCTAGTTCGCCGCAGATTTCGCGGATGCGGGCCGCCAGGTCGGTGATGGGATAGAAGGAGCCGAAGAAGGACAGGTATTCCCGAGCGTCCAAGCGGCCGTATTGACCGGGGTTCTCGATGAGCACGCCCATGCGCGCCAGGCGAGCGCGCGATCCCGCATCCCCGCCGTTATCACCTCCCTCTGCGCCCTCTGCGCCCTCTGCGCCGAACACGGAAATAGACCCTCCTGTCGGCCGCACAAGCCCCGTGATGCAACGCATCAAGGTGGTCTTGCCGGCCCCGTTGGGGCCGAGCAGTACGAAAAGGGAACCCCTGGGAACGGCAAGGTCCACGCCCCGCAGGGCCTCGACCTTCCCGGACTTCGATCGGAAGGTAACTTGTAGATTACCGGCCGAGATCACGTCAGTCGCGCGTTGCCCGTCCGCGACGGGAGCGGGGACGGCGATGGCTGAGGCGGTGACCATATCGCAAAGGTAGGAAACCGCACCGGGGGGCGGGGCATCTGCGATTCGCTCCGGGGTTTGCCTTGCAAACTCCACGCTCGGCGCAATTACAATGCTTTTAGCCGGATACGTGCATGGATTCGACGAGCATGTCCGGCACCTTCACCGATGAGAAGGAATCGGAATATTCGTTCGAAAACCCGCGGATGGCCAAGAGCAAGTCGAAATAATTTGAGCTCAGGGTAATCTTGTCCACCGGTTTGATGCGCTTGCCTTGTTCATACCAGAAGCCTTGGGCCCCGATGGAGATTTCTCCGGAAATCGCCGAACAACCCGACCCGCCTTCGAGCTTGGTGACGTACAGGCATTGCGGGTATACGGACAACAGCTCCTCCAGGGTCTTGTCCCCCTTGTCGACGATATAGTTCGAAAATCCGGTACCGGCCTTGCCGGAATAACCGCGCGATCCGCTGCCCGTGGGCTTGATCCCGGCCTTCTTGGCCGACTCCAGATTGTAGAGGTAGGTCTGCAGCACGCCCTCCTTGATGACTTGCAGGGGCGAAGTGATCACGCCCTCCCCGTCGAAAAGGTGGGAACCGGGAGCGCCGGGGATGTGCGGATTGCTGGTGATGTTCAGCATCGGCACTGCGATCTGCTGTCCGACCTTGCCGGCCAGACGCGATTGGCCCTTCTGAACGGCCTCGGCGAAAAAAGGTGATCCGAACATGGACATGATGGATGTGCTGACGCGGTTCGAAAAGACCACGGGATAGCGGCCGCTGGAGATGGATTCCGCGCCGAGCAGTTCCACCGCGCGTTCCACGGCCTTATTGCTCATGAAAACGGGATCGAACGAGAAGCTACGGCCTCCGTTGGAATACACGCCCATCTTCTTGTTCTCGCCGTCCTTGGCCACCACGCCGATGCCGGCGCTCACCACGTTGGAGCGGGAAGAGTAGGCGATGCCGTTGGAATTGCGGACCATGGACATGCCCGAGGATCGGCTGGCGCCGAGGTAAGGGATATTGTCGATGCGTTTGTCGGCCGCGCGCGCGATGGCTTCCAGCTCCAGGCCCAGGGCCTTCATGCGGTCCAGGGTCACGTCTTCCAGTTCAGGATTATATGACTTGAGGTCGATGGACGGGAGCTGCGCGGGAAAGGGGAGTTCCATTTCCACTTCGTCGGTAATCAAGGTATGGCTCAGTGCGTCCTTGACGGTCTGGGAGATGGCCTCGCGGGACATCTTTTCCGTGAAGGCGAAGCCCGGGCGCCTGTCCTTGAACAGGCGGATGCCGATTCCGCGGGAATTGGAAATCTCCGTGCTCTTGACCTTGCTTTCGAAAAGTTCCAGACCCATGCTTTCCGACTCTCCGGCCACCGCGTCGAAGGCATCGGCCCCCAGGCGGCGCGCCTCGGCGCACATATAATCGAGGGCGTCGTTCGGATTGAGGGATTCGGAACTCTTGGAACCCGCGCCCGAAGTCCTTGCGCCCCCTGCGCCCGCAGCCCCTGCGCCCGCAGCCCCCGCGTCCGCAGCTCCTGCGTCCGGTCCGGATTTCTGGTTCATCGTCCCCCCACCAGAATATTGTCGACCTTGATCGTCGGCTGGCCCACCATCACGGGCACGGAACCGGAAGACGCGCCGCACATGCCGGCGGCCATTTCCAAATCGTCACCTACCATGGAGATCATCGGCAGGATTTCGGGTCCCTTGCCGATCAGGGTCGCGCCCCGCACGGGCTCGGTGATTTTCCCGTTGCGGATAAGATAGGCCTCTTCCACCGCGAAGTTGAACTCGCCCGTGGCCGGGTTGACCGACCCGCCGCCCATCTTCTTGGCGTACAGGCCGTTGTCGATGCTGTTGATCATGGCGCCCACCGTAGCGTCGCCGCGATCGATATAGGTGTTGCGCATGCGCGAGACCGGCGCGTACTGATAGGATTCGCGGCGCGAGCTTCCCGTGATGCCGGCGCCCACTTCCTTGCCGCCCACCCGGTCGGACATGTAGGCCTGTAACTTCCCATCCTTGATGAGCGTTGTCTTCTGGACCGGGTTGCCTTCGTCGTCGATGTTCTGGGAACCCCATGCGTTCTGGATAGTGCCGTCGTCGATGGCCGTTACGGAAGGATGCGCGATGAGTTCGCCGATCTTGCCAGCGAAGGGCGTGGCTTTGCGCCGGACCGCTTCAGTCTCGAGCAAGTGACCGCAGGCTTCGTGGAAAATCACGCCGCCGAATCCGTTGCCCATCACCACGGGCATTTTGCCTCCCTTCACGTAACCCGCGCCGAGCATGAGCACCGCGCGCTCAGCGGCAAGCTTGGCGTAATGGGCGATGTCCAGGCTCTCGAAGAACTCGAAGCCGCGATGGGTGCCGGGCGCCTCGCTGGCGGTGAAGATTTCGCCGCCGGACTCGGCTGTGACGTTCACGGTGAAGCGGCAGCGAGTGCGCGTGTCCTCCGTCCAGAGGCCTTCGCTGTTGCAGATGATCACGCTTGAAACGACATCCCCGGCGCGAGAGTTCACCTGGACAATCTTGTCCGAATAGCCCCGCGCCACATGGTCGGCCAACTTGATGAGATCGAGTTTCCGGTCCTGTCCGATTTCCCGCGGGTCCTTGGTAATCTTGTGGCGGTTCTCGAAGATCTTTCCGACCAGGTGGACGGAAGGTTCGGAGGTGTTGGCCAGGATAATGCCGCGGCTGCGGGCCAGGTTGTCGATGAGCTTGATGACGTGGGATTCGTCGTCATTGCTGGTGTGGCAGTACAGGATTTCCGTTCCATAAACCAGCCGGATGCCGATCCCGTAGTCGGTGCCGGCCGTGGCCGATTCCACCTTGCGGTCCCGGAAGGAAACCGACGCATTGCGGGTCTCCTCCTCGAAGATTTCCACGAAGTCGGCCTTGCGGTCCAGACCCGCTTGAATGATGCGTTCCGCCTTGATTTTGTCCATTTTTGATCCCGGGATATATTAAGGAATTATAACAAAATGGGGATCTTGAAACCCGTTCCTCGAACGCCGGGCCCGATTCCTTACTTGTGCGGGGGGCTTACTCCGCCGGGCCGTTGCGGCCGTTGGCGGGTGCGGTCATTGGCAAAATTGCCCCCGGGCCCTATTTATCGCTGGGAAAAAGCATATCGAGCCGGTCCGAAATCTGCTCTTCGCCGCCCATCACCTCGGGCATCACGTCGGGAATGCCGTTGTTCTTGACGTCCTTGAGAGCCGCGCCCAGCTTGGCCTTAGCCTGTCCCGCGATCATCTTGACCAAGCCCAGATTGGTACGGTCGTCGAAGATCAGGACCATAATCACGTCCTCATCGACGAGGGAGATATGGATATTTTCCTTCTCACCCTGATGGAACATCACCGAGAACTCCGTCTCCCCTATCAGGGTCGCGATGGCCTTGGTGGATGCGAAACTTCCTGCGGCCAGGGCCGCAAGGCTGGTCACGTTGACGTTGGGGCTGAATCCCACCTGTGAGATGAGATTGCCGTCCTTGTTGATCAGAAGCACGTACGCCGAGGCGGACTCGGTGATCAGATGCGACAGGATCTTGTTGATCCTATCAATGTCCTCTTTGTATAGAACGAAATCGCCCATGCCTATTTCTCTTTTTTGAAGAGCCCATCGAAGAAGCCTTTTTTCTTCTCGTTGGGGTGAGGCAGCTTCTTGGTCTTGAACGAATCGTCCTTGGCCATGTCCTCATAGGTGGTCACGATACCGCTATTGTCTTCCATGCCCCCGAGCACCCTGCCCTGGGGCGGAGCCTCGCCCGGATTGGCATCGCCCTGCCCGAACGTGGTCGGAACCGATAAGGTGGGATAGGGTGGGCCGCCTTTGTTGGGAGGCGTCTGGAATCCCTGACCGCCCATTCCCTGGTTGCCGGGTCCCTGACCGGCCGGACCTTGGCCGAAACCGCCCGAAGGAGGGTTGCCAAAACCACCGGACTGGGGTGAACCGAAGCCTGGAGGCGGGGTGCCGAAGCCAGGCGTACCGGGGCTTCCGAAGCCACCGGGACCGGGACTCGAAAGCGCGCCGAAGCCGGATCCGGGGCCTTGCCCGAAGGGACCCGCGCCGCCCTGAAGCGGATTCTGCGGGGCGGGAGGATTGCTCTGGGAGCCTGGATAGGCAGAAGGAAAGCCGCCGCCCATGGGTGCGCCGGCGCCGGTCTGTCCGAGGCCGGGCATGGGTGAAAACGGTTTACTCTGGCCGAAGACGGGGGGATTGCCTACGCCGCCTCCAAAGGGATTGCCTGCAGGAGGTGCCGACCCCGGGCCCTGGCCACCCTGGGGCAATCCTGGAT
>JALYSE010000066.1 GCA_030854955.1 Fibrobacterota bacterium
TTTCCTTGCCCTCCGGCTCCAGATAATAATCGATGTCCCCGAAGATGGGCCGGCCGGACTGGGAATGGATTCCCACTTCCTTGATGGGCCTTCCTATGGCCTGGGTATGCAGGGTGCCCAGAATTTCCAGGGCGTAGCCGTTGATCTTGACCACCCGCATATCCCGATCGATGTGGATGATGCCGGTCTGCCGGTCGAGAAAATCCTCCTGCTTGACCGTTTCGTGAAGTTGGGCCTTGGTGATCTGCAACTCGTGCTGAAAATGCCCCATCTGCCGCTTGAGAGTGGGGATCTCCACATCGTCCTTGTACTTCAAGAGATGTTGGAGCTGAACGTTCTGTTGCTTGAGCTTATAAATCTCGGGGGTCAGTTCACCATGGTTCGGCCCGAAATCCAAAGGGGTATCCAATTCAGGTCCGTTGAGGAACCGGGTGGGAGACTCAAAATCCCGTAATTTTCACTCTATAATTATACAATATTGGGTTCTCCCTCACAATTCCAATCCCGGGTCAAGCATCCCGGGCAAGGGCGGAAAATAGGGTCTTTTTTATATTTAGCCGTTTTGCTTGTCAGGCCATGATCCAGCCTTGTATTTTTAAAGGGTTCAAATCGAGGAGACGAACATTTCTATGCGGTACACCAAGACTAAGGCTTTTACCACGCTTTCCTTCTTGACCGGATTGGCACTCAACATCGCCAATGCCCAGCCCTTGCGCGGTCCCGTGCAGGGACCCTCGATCCCCGAAGCGGCGCCCACTTTCGAGGTGGACAAGAAAAACAAGAACAAACGGGATCACCTCAACTTCGGGCTCAACCCCAAGCCGATCTCAGACGCGAACATGAAGTTCTCCCATTTCGCCAACCGCAAGCTTTTGATTTTCTACTTCTCGGCGAAGTGCCCCCATTGCCAGCAAGCCTTCCCTCACGTGCAAAAGCTCTCCGATGAGTTGACGGCGCAAGGGTTCTCCACTATCGCTATCGCCATCAAGTACAACTCCGAGGACGATATCCGAGGATTCATCCGGGATTACAAGGTCCATGTCCCCGTATTCCAAGACGAGGACCGTTCCTTCGGCGAGAATTACGGAACCGGGTCCATTCCCCTCACCATGGTCGTGAACGATAAGGGAGAGTACATCCGCTACAAGACCTTCGAAATGGAGCAGACCCCCAAAATGATCAGGAAGGAAGCCTCCCTGTTGGCGTCGAAGTAACTATTTCACTCCGAATCCTGTATTTCTTGAAGGGTTAGGGAAAACAGGTCAAGAAAATAAGCGAGCTTACCGTTACCAGTTCGATTCACCGGATCCTTAACCCCTAGTCCTTAACCCCTTTTTCAAACCTTGCCGAAAATCAATTCCTCCTTCACGGCTACTATCCGCAATCCCGGCGTCGATCGTCTCTTGGATTATCTGGCCCGGCGCTTCACCTACCATTCCTCTGAAGAATGGTCCGGCCTCCTTGCCAAAGGGCGTCTGGAACTTGAGGGGACCGTGGCGGAAGGCGCGGAACCCCTGAGAGAGGGAATGAGCCTGCGGTTCGCGGTCGTTGATTATGAGGAACCATATGTGCCTCTGGATTACCGGATTCTGGAGCGGGGCAATGACCTGTGTTTCGTCCATAAGCCATCCGGCATGCCCGTCCACCGCACCGGGAAGATATTCTTCCAGACCCTGGCCAATCTGGTCAAGGAGGAGTTGGGCGACCCGGCCTGGGCCCCCTTGAACCGACTGGATAGGGAGACCAGCGGTTTGGTCGCGTTCGCCCGCGGTGCCGATGCGCTCCGGGAATACTCACCCTCCGCGCCGGGCTCCCTCTGGATTAAATTCTATGCGGCCATCGTCCGCGGTTCTCCGCCCACCGACCGGGGCATCCTGGAACAAGCTCTGGGAGAGGTGCCCGGGAGCGCCATACGTTGCCAAATGCATGGGCTTTCCCACGGCAAACCAGCCCTGACCCTGTACCGGAAGGTCGGCTCGCGGGACGGCCTTTCCCTGCTGGTCCTATCCCCCATCACGGGGCGGAAACACCAGCTGCGTACCCACCTGGCCGGAATCGGATGCCCTATTCTCGGGGACAAGATTTATTCCTTGGACGGAAAGGCCTATCTGAAACAACTGGACCGGGACCTGGACGAAAAGGACCTGCTCGAGCTAGGAGCGCCTCGCCACTTGCTCCATTCTTTCTGCCTCCGGATCGGATCCGGGGGCGGAACCGGGAGGAGTGCCGTCAACGAGGCCTGGGACTGGGATGTCGGACTGGATTTCGCGAGGTTTTTCCCGGCTTTGCAGATTAGGGCTTGGTGCGCCACTGCGGCATTCGGGGAATTGTTCAGCAAGGCGGAAACGGCCCAGGTCGCAAGAGGAAAGGATTGAGGTCCTCCAGGAATCAATTTCCAATTCCCGATCACGGGGAAAATTCCTAGAATAGAAGCCATGGGTTCGCGGGAAGGGAGACCGGGCCGCTTATATCCAAAATCCGAATGCAACAGTATAAAAAGACCTAACAGAATAATCAGATGAGCAATAAAGCCGCGGACACCGATCCTATCGCCTACTTTATTTCGGACCTCCACCTGGGGGCCCGATATCGGGGCCTCGATCCGGGCAGGGAAACCCTGGTGTTACGGTTCCTGCGGGAGAAGGTGTCCCGCGCCACCCATCTTTTCATCCTGGGCGATCTGTTCGAATTCTGGATGGAATATCGTTCCTTCGTCCCCAAGGAGCATTTCCGTGTGTTGGCCGCGTTGGAAGAACTGGCGCGGAACGGAGTCGAAGTCCATTACCTGAGCGGCAACCATGATTTCAATCTTGGCGGCTTTTTCCGGGAGCAGGTGGGCCTGCGCGTGCATGCCGACAAAATCCGGATCGACCTGCAAGGCCGGCGTTTGTTGTTGATGCATGGGGATGGGCTGGCCCGCTCTGACTGGAAGTACCGGATTATGAAAAAGGTTTTCCGCCATCCCGTTTCCAACTGTTGCTTTCGGCTCCTGCATCCCGATTTCGGCATGGGATTGGCGCGGGCGATGAGTAAAGCCTCACGGGATCAGCACCAGAACAAGCCGCGCCACATGGACGAATACGAAGCCGCGGGCCGGGCAATCCTGGCGGACGGAACCCAGGACATTTTTATTCACGGCCATACCCACGCCGCCTTTGTGAAGGAGTTTCCGGAAGGGACCTATGTGAATTCGGGGGAGTGGCTGACGCGGATGGAATATGTATCCATGGAAGGTGGGGCGTGCCGAATTGAGAAGTTCGCCTAGTACCCCAACCCCAAAATAGCGAGACTGAGGCGGCGAGGGTTCAGGGCAGCAGCCCCAACTGGTTCCGGATGTCTTCCAGCTTTTCGTAATCCTCCTTCTGCAAGGCCACCACCTTGGCGACCAACAGTTCCAGTTTGCGGATCGCATTCGCGTCGAGGGTGGGAGTGGATTCGACCAGGCTGATAATCTCCTGCATATCCTCCGGGTACCCGAAATCGCCCATGAAGTGCTTGAACTGGTTGATGGCTTTATGGTATGCGGAAGGATCGCTCAGGTTGTAGATCATGTTCGGAATCAGATCCTTGAGCAGGAAAGCCTTCACATCCCCCTTGAAATTCTGGATCCTGGGGCCCTTGGCATCGACGCCTTCGGACGCCGCCGCGGCTCCGTGGCCGGCTCGCTCCGCATCCCCTTCATTGGGTTTGGGATCCTCGATGGTCCCCAACAGCGCGGCGATTTCCTTCACCATGGCCCGGTGTTCCTGCTCGCGGAAGTAAGCCTGGTAGATGATGGGGAATGAATTCACGCACAGGTGCGCGTGGCTGATGACGGTGAAATGGCCCAGGAAGAAAACGTCCGTTTCTCCGGCCAGCATTTCCGCCTCGTTGTTGAAGAAGGCAATTTTGGCGGGGATGGGGATGAAGTCCGCATTCTTCATGGATTCCAGGCGCTCCTTCACCGCTTCCGGATCCAGAGCGCCTTCCAGACCGCCGGTTTCCTTGGCCTGGTCGATGACCTCCTGGATTCCCTTTTCCAAGGAGATGCCGAATTCGTCGCGGAAGAAATCCCGGATATTGCGCTGGTCTACGTAGTTGGCTTGCACGGCCAGGATGCCGTTGCGCACCATCGCGTTCAATGGACTGGTCGGTTCGGTGCCGCTCACGTCTCCCGCCAAGAAGGATTCGGGACCCTCGCTGGCCTCTTCGGCAACGATGCGGACATAGGCGACAAGCTTGCCGTTCAACTTC
The DNA here is from genome assembly GCA_030854955.1 of Fibrobacterota bacterium. Classification (GTDB taxonomy): domain Bacteria; phylum Fibrobacterota; class Fibrobacteria; order UBA11236; family UBA11236; genus Chersky-265. The sequence goes on from JALYSE010000066.1 coordinate 4,234, forward strand.
CGAGGATCGCCTTTACGCTGCTCGATATGCATACCGGGAGTCAATTCCATCATGAACGGATCCTGAAGAGTTTCATTGCGCTTCCTTGCCGGCGAAACCTTTAAGCGCCGCTTGCAGCAGGGCTTCGCGATAGATTTCCTGTAGGGGCACCACCGCAGCTTCCGCGAGTTTGCGGCAGCTTTCGAATTCCGGAGCAAAACGCGGCCCGGCCAAGCCGTGAAAAACAACCCTCTTCAATTCCACCGTTCCGAAACGCGTCTCCACCGTATCCATGGATTTTTCCGCGACCAGACGCGAGACGGGGAAATAACGCATGCCGCCGGTGGCGGTCTCGGATGCGATCAGAGAAAGGGCGGAATCAAGGCCTTCCCTCCCGACCAAAGCGCATAGCTTCACGGCCGCGCGGTTCTTCTTCATGAAAATGGGTTCTTGCCAGACGTCATTGCAACCTGCCGCGAGAAGCCGTTCGGCCGTGTATCCAATCAGCTCAGGGGTCATATTATCTAAATTACATTCTACCTGATAGACATCATTCGCAGAAGCGTCTCTCCGCTCCTGGCGTTCAAGCGTAAGCCGGAACGGGTCTCCTTCCATAAGGCATAATCTCAGCACATTCGCGATTCCGGGCAAATCCCTGCCGCCTGCCCCGTATCCCACCCGTTTGACAGATCCGATCCAATCCGAGGGCAGGGGCTTGGCCAGAGCGGAAATGATCGCCGTTCCCGTTGGTGTGCACAGCTCCCCGGGTAGATTGGTGCGACGGGCCGGAAAGCCTTCGCTCAGTGCCAGGGTGGCCGGAACGGGTACGCCCAGGATTCCATGGGCAGTCTGCACCGTGCCCGTCCCGAAGGTGAACGGTGTGGTCCAGAATTCCCGGATGCCCAGCATCTCAAAACCGACGCATGCGCCGACGATGTCGACGATTGCATCCAGGGCGCCTACCTCATGGAAATGGACCTCTTCCACGGACAGGCCATGGATGCGCGCTTCCACCCGGGCGAGCCGCGCAAAGATGATGAGGGCGTTTTCCTTGGCACGTTCGGGTACACCGCTGCCGGAAATGATGGCGCTGATTTCCGCAAGTCCGCGATGGGCATGTTCATGAGGAGCATCGGCCCGGAAACGCGTGGCCATGATCCCCTGCTTCGACACCTTAGCGATGCCCAATTCGATTCCCGTCAGGCCCAGGCTGTCCATTTGGGATTTCCAGGCGGGGAAATCCAGGCCCAGATCAAAGAGGCCGCCCAGGATCATGTCTCCGGCGGTTCCGGTCTGCATGTCGAATAATAAGATCAGATTAGGCCCCAAGGATCGGGCATCCTTACCCTGCGGACTCGACGCCACGCAGGCAAGGGTGCCCCGAGCGAAAAGCTACAAAAAGTCCGGGGAGTGCCGCCGCGCGGGGAACAGCGGCTTCAGGGTTTCCTGAATGTTACCGGTGGGCGGGGTCGGATTCGGAAAGCGGGCCAGCGGTCAAATTTCGGAGGCGAGCCTTCTAAAAGCCTAATCTCGGGGTCTAATTTCGAAGGCGAGCCGTTTCGAGGTCCTAAGTCTTTGGTCAGATCTCAAAGGCAGCGTGGAATTTCTCGATTTCTTCGTTGGCTCCGGCCTTGACCGCATCGAGGTCTTCCTGGGTAAAACCGAGCTGGTTGATAAGCGCGGTATCCAAGGTGGGCTTGGTTTCCAGGTCCGGAAGTCCGAACCCGATATCGTAGCAGAGGCTGTCCGCCAAATGCACCAGGGTTGTGATTTCCCGTGCATACTCGGTCTTGGACGGGGCATGGTGGTAGACGATGGGGATGCGGATATCCTGGGGCAGTTCCCAACGCGAGGTCAACCAATCGCCCACGTCCATATGGTTGAAGCCGAAGACGTCGCTCTCCGCCTGCAACAGGGAGATTTTTTTCTCCCTGGCCTGCTGGATGGCCTTGACGAAGTTTTCGTGGAAATACTGATCGAGCACGATGCGACCGATATCATGAATCAGACCGGCGCAGAAGCATTCTTCCGGATCGAACAAGGTGAACTTGCGCATCCGCAAGGCCAATTGGCGGGAAAGAACCGCGCAGGCCAGAGAATGGGCCCAGAACTTCTTGCGGCTGAACATCTCATTGCGACCGTCGCCGGGGAACATCTTCACCACGGTGATGCTAAAGACCATGGTGTTGATCACCTTCAGTCCCAGGATGACCACGGCGTTCTGCACGGTTGTGACCGTCCGCGGGATTCCATAGAAGGCTGAATTGGCCAGGCGCAGCACCTTCGAAGTAAGGCTGAGATCCCGCGAGATCAGGTTTGCGACATCGACCGCCGTGGTCATGGGATCGTTGATGATTTTTAGCAGTTTGTTCGCGACCTCCGGCAAGGTCGGTAAGTTCTCGATCTGCTCAATCTTCTTTTGTTCCAGGCTCTTGCTCATGCCAACTCCGGGTGTTTGTACCCTATTGACGGCGTCATCGGAACCCTTTGGGACAGGCCTATAGGCTTATCGACATCCAGGATTCCCATGCGGACCGGCTTCGCTAAGTTTAGCCTTAATCCCATGTTCAATTCAATCCAAAGCACCTCAATCGATCCCATGCCTAATCCAGAGCGATTATTAGTACCTTTGCTGCCCACTCCGGTGCCGAAATTGCAAGCTTCCAGCCTTGAAATCCTCTTTAAAAAACCGGCCGAATCCGCTTTTCCGCAGCCCAATCGAAATGTGAGTATGAAAAAGGTCAAGTCCATCGTTACCTCCCTGGTGATCGGCATTGCCGCTATGCTGGCCGCTGTTTCCACCCCATGGGCCTATACCTTGGAAGGCATGCCTGGGACCCTTTACTCCCCTTCGGCCCAGCCCCTAAACCATTTGGAGGTGGTCCTATCCGCCGGCGCCTATGGGCATCAGGATGCGTCCATGATCAAGGACTACAATTTCCTGTTCTACCAGAACAGCTTCGACGGCTACGATACCGCGCAGGTCCAGGACATGCAAAGCGCCGCGGTCCGCCTCAATCTGGTCATGGGTTTCAGCAGGCATTTCGACCTGGGAATTTCCGTGCCCTTCTTCGGGGATTTCATCAGCGATACCCGGGCCAAGGACCTTTCTGGCACCGGGTTCGGTGACCCCACCCTATCCGCTAAAGGAAGCCTAACCCTGGCGGGGAATCATCTATTTGACGCCGCCCTCTTGACCACCTTGACCCTTCCATCCAGCGATAAAAGCGGCTTCCTTCCCAAACAGGGCGGGTACATGCGCACCGATTCGAGCGTCGTGCCCCCTCGGTTTTTTTCGGGTTTCGGCCCGGGCGGATCCGCCAGGCTTCTGTTGACGCTCGACTTGAGCAGAATCGAAGAAGTTCCGCCTCCTTTCCGCGCTTCTTTGGGAGCCGGATTCGGCCACTCGGGAATGGAAGGCACCCAAACGCGGTTTCTGCTGGGAGGCGGCCTGGAGTGGATCGCCATGCCTAATCTGATCTTTTTCGCGAATGCCCAATCCGAGACCCGGCTGGCCAAGCTGGACAAACTCACGGAGATCGGTCGGGAATACAGGTTCTTCACCGCGGGATTCGCTGCTCAGGGGGATGACGGAATATTCTTTTCCGTCAACGTCCAGAAAAGCCTTTCCCCGGACAGGCCCTTCAGGACCTATGATGTCCCGAAGGGGGGGGGACATTACGTCTTTTCGGCCCGATATCAGCCGAGTCTGGCCTTGGCCGCCAATCTCGGATGGTCCGGCACCCTGATCGCCGCCGACGATGATAAGGACGGCATCCCGGACCGCGAGGACATTTGCCCCATCGAAAAAGAGGATTTCGACGGCTTCCAGGATATGGACGGCTGCCCCGAACTAGACAACGATGGCGACAGCATTTCGGACGTGATGGACAAATGCCCCATTGATCAGGAGGACCAGGACGGGTTCAAGGATGATGACGGGTGCGCGGAGCCGGACAACGATGGGGACGGACTCGCCGACGCCCTGGACAAGTGTCCTCTGGAAGCCGAGGACATGGACGGTTACGAAGATTACGATGGCTGTCCGGAGCTGGACAACGACAAGGACGGCGTCTTAGATGCCCAGGACAAATGCCTCGGCATTCCGGAGGACAAGGATACCTTCGAGGATACGGATGGCTGCCCCGAACCCGACAATGATCAGGACAAGATCCCGGACCTGAACGACAAATGCCCTAACGAACCGGAAAGCTATAACGGCTTCGAAGACGGCGACGGCTGTCCGGACATGAACCGCAGCATGCTGAACGCGACGCCCCTGGAGGAGCGGCTTCTGGTCAAGGGCGTGCAGTTCACGGGCAACACCGCAGACCTGATGCCGGAGTCTTATCCCGTACTGGATACCCTGTCGGAACGTATCCGCGGAACTTCCGGGGTCATGATGGAAGTCCGCGGTTATTGGGATGCCGCCCACGGCGAGTTGGAGGGCTTACGAAATTCCGAAGCGCGGGCCAATGCGGTGCGCAAATACCTTGTCCTGCGTGGCGTGGACGCCAATCAGCTCCTCGCCCGGGGCATGGGCTCAAAGGAACCGATCGGAAACAATAAGACCGCGTCGGGACGCTTGCAGAACCGCCGAATCGAACTTCACCGCATGAAATGAAACACCGAAAGGCTTCGGGGCCCGGTCCGGCATCCGAACGACTCCACTTTTCATTCCCGACCCCGATGCGGTATCACAGAAGCCAAAAAAGCCCGCCCCAATGAGGGCGGGCTTTTCCCCCCGGTTCAACCGGAGGTCGTTTTGGTAAAGCGGAATCGGCCCTTAGAAGGCTTTGACGTATCCTAGATTGGCGGTAACGTTCAACATGTCCTTGGATGAACGGGTTTTGCCGAACTTGGCGATCACCTTCGGCTCGAAATTCAGACCATTAAATTCGTTGATCAGGAAATGAAAGGAACAGGATCCCATCACGTCGTGCCAAAGAAAAGTTTCCTTGGGGAAATTGCCATCGGTGGAAGATGCCAACTGGTTGCGCTTAGATTCGACATAGAAGAACTCATAGCCCGCGGAGGGAATGAGAACCAGCTTGTCGCTGCTGAAAAGACGCAGGGCGAAAATGGGACCGCCACCGATATGGGTGCGGCTGAAACTGTTGTATTTGAGTCTGTCCTCGGTGCCCTTGGGCTTGGCCTTTGTGTCCTCCTGGATGTAATCCACCCGGATGGCGAAGCTGAAGCTCTTGAGATTATCCGGCTCGATGAATTCGAAAATGGCGTAGGGATTGAGGGTATAGGACTTCAGGTCCTTATCGAAGGTGAGGGTATCCTTGAGGGGCTGGCCATAAGTCAGGCCCAAGGTGGTTCGGCCATCGATGTTGTATTCAATCCCTGCGACCCATTCGGTGATGCCCGAATTCCACTTAACCCCGCCAAAAGGAACGATTCCGGAAACTTCCGCCTCGAAAAGCTGTACCTGGGATAAGACCGGCAAGGCAGTCGACAGCATCAAAGCAAGGGGTATAAATCTTTTCAACGTCATTGTTTCCTTAAGCTCCTGAGGTTTAATGACACATGACCCGCAATCAAAATAGACTGCCAAAACCCATGAGAACGGCACCTTAAAACTAATTCAGTTACCTGAAAATTGGCGCCCCCCGGGCAAAAATAGCATCAATGCGGAAAAAATGCTTGAGAGGTCCGGAAGGTCAGCGATCCAATTTAAACTTGAATTCCCGACGGAATCCCGGAGTCACCATGATGACCGTGTCAAAGGGGGGGCTCAGGCGGTGGACGATTTCCACATGGCACTTCCCCGTGGGAACCTCGAGATAGGCGTTCATGGGGGTTTCCCCTTGAGGCTTACCGTTAATGGTCAGGGCCGCGAAGGGCGGCGCCGATTTAATCAATACGAACCCGGTCTGGGCAGCATTCTCGATCTTTGGCGGGTTGGGAGTGGGATCGGGTTTGACTACCGGCGGCTTGACGGGTCGGATGGGTTGGGTATAGTGTTTCGGCGGCGGGGGCGTCCGACGGGTTTCATAGGAATTGACCGTATTTTCCGTGGGTGTACCAGCGGTCTTGGTGGTTCCCAAGGTACCGGGTTGGGACTCCTCCTGAATGGGATTCTTGGGAAGCCCATTATGGAGAGAGTTGCCCGCAGAAGCGGCATCATCCCTGGGAGGTTGGGTTTGCTGATTGGGCTGCTTTTCGGCCAATTTTAAAGGCTTCACCACTTGTTTTGGCGGTTCAGAATGATCAAGCCGGGTCCATACGATAGCCCCCGCCAGGACGAGAACGCAAAGGGAAAGCAGCGCACCGATCCAGAGCACGGGGCTGCGGGATGAAGGTCCCATGGCGCCGGTAGTGGCCTGGGTCTGGAAGTCCGAGGCGTTGGCCATGGACCGGGACATAGTATTGCCGCCGCCCATCGTGGAGCCGGTCTTGATGATTTGCGGATTCGGGAAACCGCCCAGGGAGGATCCTCCGCTGCGGGCCGACCTTTGGGACTGCTTGGTGATGCCGTGGCCGCCTTCGGCGATGGTCTGTCCGCCGCCCACGATGCCCAGGGAATTGACGAAGGTCTTCACATGATCGACAATGTCGACGATGCCATGGGAGTTGAGGTAGGCCCTCAATTGGTTGGCCAGCCAGCGCGCTCCGTTTCCGCGGTTTTCCGGCTGTTTCTGCAGCAAGGTGTCCACCAGCTTCACCAGGATGGGATCCGCTTCCGGATTGATGTCCACGATGGAGGGATGGACGCGTTCGCAGATATTGCGCATGGTCACGGGGATGCTGGGGCCCGTGAAAGGCATCTTGGCCGTGAGCACGTAATAGAAAACCCCGCCCAACGAAAAGATATCCGTCTTGTTGGTAGGCTTCACGCCTTCGATCTGCTCCGGGGACATGAAGTTCGGTGAGCCGAGCACGGCGCCCGTCTGGGTGCGTGAACCTTCGTCGGCGATGTGTGCGATGCCGAAGTCCGCGATCTTGAGCTGGCCTTCGGAGTTGAACATCAGGTTTTCGGGCTTGATATCCCGATGGACCACTCCGTGCTTTTCGGCGGAGGTGAGGCCTTCGGCGGCTTGGCAGACGACAGCGGCGGCTACGGTGTTGGGCATGGGCTTGCCGAGGAGCGCTGCGCAGACCGCCTGCAGGTTCTGGCCGTCGATATATTCCATTACCAGGAACTGCTGGTCGTCCTGCACGCCGAAGTCGAAAACTTCCACGATGTTGATGTGACGCAGGGAGGCGATGGTTTTCGCCTCGACCGTGAAACGATCCATCAGGCTTGAGTTGGAAGAAAGATGGGCCTGGATGACCTTGATGGCGACCAGACGCTGCAACAGAGGATCCTCGGCAAGATAGACGGTCGCCATGCCGCCTTGGCCGAGTTGATTCAGGATCCTGTAGCGTCCGTATTCCATGGTTTTTCAGGTAAGGAAAAGCATCCGGTTCATAAATGCGCTCTTGTGCTGGGACTCACAACTCCATCCCCATGGGATGGTTATACTGATGTCACTGATGTCCGCACAGGCAGGGTCTATATCCTTTAGAAGGTAGAAAATGTTTTTTCGCATCCCTAGAATTGTCTCGCTATTCATGGTGTCATGCACCTGGTTTCTCGGGTCCTGCGGCCCGGTGGATGGGCTTTTGCCTCATCCGGAACAGGCCTCGGAAGCCTTCCAGGTCTATTTCCTCGACGTTGGACAGGGTGACGCCTGCTTGATGAGGACTCCGGGACACCGGTGGTACCTTTACGATATCGGAAACAAAGAGGAAACCCTTATCGCCTTCCTCAAACATGTGAGGGTGGACACTCTTGCTGCGGTATTCATTTCCCATCCGGATTTGGACCATTTTGGGGCTTTCCCGGCCTTGCTTCGGGAAATCCCGATAAAAAAGATTTATCTGCCGACCGCCACGAGCGCGAACCCGGCCTGGTTGGCGACGCTCCGGGATTTAGACGCCTTTCAAGGGCAAAAGGAAACCTTATTTGCCGGTGATACCTTGATATGGGACGGCGACGTCCGGGTCCGGTCTCTTTGGCCGCTTCCCCACACCGGGCTCCAGGGCAACAATCTTTCCACGGTGCTTCGGGTGGAATACCGCCAACGGCGCCTGCTTTTGACCGGGGATGTCGAGGATGAAGCGGAACGGGCCATGCTGGCGGCGGGGATCAGCCCCGCCGGGGACATCCTCAAGGTGGCCCATCATGGCAGCAGGACATCGAGCGGCCTGCCTTTCCTAGCCGCCGTCGCCCCGCGTTGGGCCGTGATTTCCTGTGACAGCAAGGTTTATGACCACCCTCATGCGGAAGCTATCGCGGATCTGAGCCTCATGTTGGGGGACAGCGCGAGGATCCTCAGGACGGACCGGGAAGGGACGGTGGGGTTTGAAATGGACGGGTATGGGATTCGGAGGATGGATTTGAAGCAGGGATTAGGGAATAAGGAGTAGGGAATGCGAAGAAGATGGGAGACGCCGTGGTCTACCTGGTCTACCCCTGCAGGGCCTTTTGGATCCTCGTCATCGCCTGGGCCTCATTGGCCGCTTCCAGGCTTTGGGCATCTCTGCCCCTTACGCCCCATTGCGCATAGTTCTGGCCCTTGAAAAGGGCCAAAGTCTTGGTGCCCAGGATGGCCGAGAGGTGGCTGACGCCGCTATCGTTGCCGACAAAGAGGGCGGCCTGGGACAGCAGGCGGGCCAGTTCCACCGAAGATACCGGCTCGACGATGGGAAAGCGGGAGGCGAACACAGGCTTGAGGGATTGCTCGGCTGGGCCGATGAGGATGCGCGTATCGGGAAAGCGGCGGCTCTTGATCTCATTGGCCAAAAAGGCGTAGAACTCGGGATCGTAGTTCTTGTCCTTGCTGCCGGAACCTGGATGGATGAGCGCGTATCCCTGGCGGGTGGTGGCGATGGGGAAATAAAGATCCTCTTCGGGCACGGCGGGCAGGGAGAAATAGGGAAGGCATTGCAGGTGGTAATCCATCGCATGCTGGCCCGATGCGGGAAATGGCGGATGGATATGGAACGGACCCGAGCACTTTTGGTGGAGCAGGGTCCGCAATTTCGGCTCCTCTTCCATCCAAAGTAAGGCCGAGGTCATTCCATCCAGGACCCGGGGTACCAGATCGCCGGAATAGAACTGCAGGAATTCCCGGGATTCGCAGTCGTAGCTTTCGTCCACCAGGCCCATTTCCGAGGCGAGATTCAGATGTTCGGGCCGGCCTATGCCGATGAACCGGTGATCCGAGAACTTCCAACGCAAAGTCACCAGGGCGGGCAAGGTCATGATGAAATCCCCGAGCGCTCCCCGGTGGCTGAATACGAACGTCTTGGTCTTTTCCATGCCTTCCGCCTAGTACCTGTTGGGCGGACGCCAGCGCGGATTCTTGGAGGACATGTCGACCGAGTAGAAATCCTTCTCGAACTTCAACGCGTCCTTGCCCATGTACTGCAGGAGATAGCGGGCGATCCACTTTTCGATTTTGAGGACCACCAGTTTTTTGCGCAAGCGGCCCTGGGAATCCCGGTTGAGGATGGCGGGGATGGTGTTCAAGGTGAGGATCTCGTCCACGAATTTCGAGTTCAGGTTCTCGCGCGCCTCGGCGCTGGACAGGAAATGGGTCACTCCGAAGCAGATCTTGTTCGGTTCACCCTGGCGCAGGAGGCGGCAACATTCCACGATAGTGGAGCCGGTGCGGACCATATCGTCGAGCACGATGATGTCCTTGCCCTTTATGTCTTCCAGGGTGAGATCGGACTCCCTGCTGATGGTCATGCTGACCTTGCGTTCGCCGTTGCGCACCTTTTCCATGATCAAGCGCGAAGTCTTGGCCAGGCCCAGAGATTCATAAACCGATTTCATGAAAGGCTCAGCGCCGTGATCGGGAGCGACCAGCACCAGGTTGTCCCCGTCCTTGCCCGTGACCACCATGTCCGAATAGCGGATGTAGTCCGCATAGAGATCGGATGGAATCAGGTTGTGGAACTCGCCGTTGAACAGGTAGGAGAAAAGCTTCTGGACCTTGGCGGAGTGGTTGTGGACCGTGATGACGACATCCACGCCTGCGCTCTTGAGTAGCTCCGCGTACAGCCTGGCCGTGAACGGCTGGCCGTCGAACTTCTTGACATCCACCACGGGTCGCTTCTGTTCGTCCGGTCCGCGATGAGGTCCGCGATCCTGGGCGCTGAAATACAGATCCGGTTCCACCAGGATGACCTTCTTGGCACCGTTATCCTTGGCCGCCCGGGCCAGGATCAAGTTGCGCATGGCCAACGATCCGCGGGTGTGGTTCGTGGCCGCCGAGCAGATGACCACGGTCTTGCCGTTCAACTGGGTGCCGATCTGGCTGATATCGTTCTCGTCGCTGATGAAGCGGGGACAGAACTCGGTGTTTGCGTACACCTTCAGGGAGATGATGTCGGAGATTTCCTCGGGCTGTCCGCACATGTGCCCGATATCGATTGCAAAAGGGTCATCGGAAACGTTGCTGATGATCATGAATTCGTTCACGTTTGCCCGAGTCCCTCCATTTTGGATCAGTCCGATGTGTCGGCCGCTGGGCGGCTTTCAGGATTGCCCCTGCCGTCGGCATCCAGCTCGATGGGGACAGGGATCGCGTTCCAGATGTCGCGGTTATATTCCAAGATGGTGCGGTCCGAGGAGAACTTGCCCATACGAGCCACGTTGATGATGGCTTTGCGGGTCCATTCGTCCTGGTTCCGGTAGAGTTCCGAGACCTTATGCTGGCTGGCGATGTAGTCGCCGAAGTCGGCCATCAGCATGTACTCATCCTTGAAGATGAGGTTGTCGACGAGGGGATTGAACAGGGTGGGATCCTCGGGACAGAAATAGCTGGTCCGGAAAAGCTCCATCACCGCCAGGAGGCGCGGATCCTTGTCGATATACTCCATGGGGTTGTAGCCGGAGGCCTTCTTTGCCATCACCTGCTCGGCGGTAAGGCCGAAGAGAAAGAAGTTCTCCTCGCCGACTTCTTCCCGGATCTCGATGTTGGCCCCATCCAGGGTGCCGATGGTCAGTGCTCCGTTGATGGAGAACTTCATATTGCCCGTGCCACTGGCTTCCTTGCCTGCAGTGGAGATCTGCTCGGAAAGGTCGCTGGCGGGGAAAATCTTCTCGGCCAGGGATACGCGGTAATCCTCCAGAAAAAGGACCTGCAGGATGCCGCGGGTATCGGGGTCGGCGTTGACCACTTCAGCGACCGCGTTGATGAGCTTGATGACAAGCTTGGCCACGAAATAGCCGGGAGCAGCCTTACCGGCGAAGATGAAGGTGCGGGGCACGATGGATGCGCCCTTACCCGCCTTGACTTCGTTGTACAGGTGAATGACGTGCAACAGACTGAGCAACTGGCGCTTGTACTCATGGATGCGCTTGATCTGGACATCGAACATCGTAGTCGGGTTGATCTCCATGTCCTTGACGCTGCCCACGTATTCGGCCAGGCGCTTCTTGTTCTCCAGTTTGATCTGCTGCCACCGCTTCACGAAGGCGGGATCCTCGGCGAACGGCTCGAGATTTTTGATTAGGGAGAAGTCCTTGACCCAACCGTCCCCGATCTTTTCCGAGATGAGGGCGGAAAGCGGTTTGTTGGCCTTCTTCAGCCACCGCCGGGGGGTGATGCCGTTGGTCTTGTTGTTGAACTTGCCGGGTGAAAGGTCGTAGAAATCCTTCACCACCAGGGCTTGCAGCAGGTCGGTGTGCAATTGCGCAACGCCGTTCACGGAATGGGAGCCCACTATGGCCAGGTAGGCCATGCGCACGGTTCTGCCTTCGCCCTCCTCGATCAGGGACATGCGCTTGAGCCGTTCCACGTCCCCGGGATATTTCCAGGAGACCTGTTTCAGAAAGCGGTAGTTGATTTCGAAGATGATCTGGAGGTGGCGCGGCAGCAGGCGGCCGATCAGGTCGACCGACCATTTCTCCAGGGCCTCGGGAAGCAGGGTATGGTTGGTGTACGAGAACACGCGCGTGGTTGTTTCCCACGCCTGTTCCCAGGAGAAACCCTCCAGATCCACCAGGATGCGCATCATCTCGGGAATGGCGATGGTGGGATGAGTATCGTTGAGCTGGAGGCTTACCTTCTCCGCAAGCCGGCTGCAATCCTTATGGTATTTCTTGTGGCGGCGGATGATGTCGTACAAGGTGGATGCGCACAGGAAGTATTGCTGCTTGAGCCGTAGTTCCTTGCCGTTCATGGACGAATCGTTGGGGTAAAGCACCTTGGAGATGCTTTCCGCCAAGGCTATGTCCTTGCTGGCTTCCAGGTAGTCGCCGCTGTTGAAATAGTGTAGGCCGAACTCGTCCGCGGACTTGGCGGACCAGAGCCGCAGGGTGTTCACGGTATTGTTGCCGTACCCGGGAATGGGGGTGTCGTAAGGGCAGGCCAGAACGTCTTCCGTGTCCACCCATTCGAACACCACATTGCCCTGGGTGTTCTTGCGGGTGACCACGCGGCCCTTGAACTGGACCGTGACCGTGTATTCCGGCCGGGGGATTTCCCAGGGATTGGTCATGCGCAGCCAATTGTCCGGGTTCTCGTGTTGGAATCCGTTTTTGATGGTCTGATGGAACATGCCGTAATCATAGCGGATGCCGTATCCGTAGGCGGGCAATTGCAAAGTCGCCATGGAATCCAGGAAGCATGCGGCCAGCCGGCCCAAGCCGCCGTTGCCCAGACCCGCTTCCAGTTCCATGTTGCGGATTTCTTCCATGTCCAGGCTGAGATCATAAAGCGACTGCTCTACCTCTTCTTCCATGTCCAGGTTGAGAACCGCATTTCCCAGGGTCCGCCCCATCAAGAATTCCATCGACAGGTAATAGATGCGCTTTACGTCCTGCCGGTAGTAGGTATGCTGGGTCTGGATCCAACGCTCAATGAGGCGATCCCGCACGGCATATGCGACGGCGAGATAGCGATCGTAGGCGGTGGCGGAGTATTTGTCCTTGCCCAAGGACATTTGCAAATGGCGAAAAAACGCCGCTTGGAACTGCTCCTTGGCGCGCTTGAAGCTCTCAGGGTCCGCTTTGGAGAGGGCGACGGCGCTGCTGACGGCTCCGGCGGCAGTACCTACGGTATTGCCGTTCGAGGTTTCCGTGGGGGCTTTAGCTTTGACTTTTAACATTGTGGGTGTCCCAATGGTGGCAAATTTAGCACAAAATAAGGTCTATGGGAGGAATATTACTATAGGCTCAAGTCAGAAACCGTTCCTATTTGTCAGGGAATGGTATTCGATTGTTGCTTCGGTTCCTGAAATTTAGGCTTTTTTAAATTAAACTGTCGAAAGCCATCCACCAAGCAAAGGAAGCTACAATCTGAATCGGGATCGGTCCGGATGGGAAATCAGGAGGACATTCCGAGGGTGGAAAACGAATTGGATATTGAACGGGAACTGCGTTCCCAAGGTCTTTCTCCCAAGTCCTGGCCCAAGGTGCTGGAATCGATCCAAGCGCGGCTTGCCCCTCCCGATTGGGAAAAGTTCTCGCGCCTGCATCGTAATTTTACGGGCTACCGTAGCGAATCCACCCTGTTACGATTTTACGGTTTCGTCTTCTCCCATGGCTTGCAAATTGAAATCAACGGCTTCCGATTCGGACGCTTGGCCGCCATCCTGGAGGATCTCGCGCAGGAATTGCGCCCAGGATTGTCTATTCTCGATATCGGAGCTGGGGCTGGCATCGTTGCCAGAGTGGTAAGAAACCGGTTCGCGCCCAAAACCTATGTGGTCCATGATTGCTGTCCGGAAGCGCGGGATGAATTGAAGGCGCAAGGTTTTCCGGTTATGACTCCTCCCTTCCCAGGAGCCGTTAGAAATTCCAGGACCGGCCTATCCGTGAACAACCCGGCACCTGTGGATCCATGGATGCCTGTGGATGGTTTCGACCTTCTGCTTTGCATCGACACCCTGGGGGAGATAAACGGCGACGATGACGGCCTGCTCGCGAAACCAGAAGGGGTGGAGGCTTCCACTCTGCCCGATTTGATAGAACCGAGGTATGGCTTCGCGGAAAAACTGGAAGCATGGAAGGCCAGTCTCGCCCCCAATGGCCGGCTCCTGCTCTGGGAACCATTCGCTTATCCGCAGGCTATGGAAGCGGTGGCCACGCTCCTAGGCAACCACGGTTGGCAAGCCCGATTGATTTCGCGCTCACCATACCGTAACTACCTTGAATTGCAGTCGATTCAGCCCTGATTCCAGGCATTTTTTTATATTAAAGCACAAATCAAAACCATCCTTCAGGAGAATCTCATCATGGCAGTTCTAGTCAATAAACAGGCGCCGGATTTCAAAGCGGAAGTGGCCGTCGGCCCAAACGAATCCAAGAAGGATTACAGCCTTTCCCAGTTCCTGGGTAAGAAGTACGTCATCTTGTTCTTCTATCCCCTGGATTTCACCTTCGTCTGCCCCACCGAAATCCACGCCTTTCAAGATGCCTTGGGCGAATTCGAATCCCGTAACGCCCAGGTCATCGGCGTTTCCGTCGATTCCGTGAACAGCCACCAGGCTTGGCTGCGCACTCCCAAGAACGACGGCGGCATCGCCGGCGTCACCTATCCCATTGTTGCGGATCTGACCAAATCCATCTCCCGTGCTTATGACGTGCTCGACGAAGATGTCGGCATCACCTACCGCGCCACCTTTATCATCAACAAGGAAGGCAAGGTCATGGCCCAGAACGTGAGCCATCGCCCCATCGGCCGCAGCGTGGATGAGGCCCTTCGCTTGCTTGACGCCGTCCAGTACAACGAAGAGCATGGGGAAGTCTGCCCCGCCGGCTGGACCAAGGGCAAGAAGGCCATGAAGGATACGAATGAAGGCGTGCTCGCTTTCTTCCAATCCAAGTAATCGATAGAACGACAGCGGCCTGGGCGGCCGCATCACCTCTCCGGAATAGGCCCGCGTGGCGCCCGGAGAAGAAATCGGGCCCCCGATCACCCTGGGCCAAGCTTTCGGACCGGGAGTGGGGCGAAACTAGATGCGGACGCTATCGAAAGTGGTAAGCAGGATCCCCTTGCAACCCAATTTGGACAAGGAATCCATTATGCGCTGGGATTCGCGCTTCTTGATCATCGATTTGACTGAAAACCAGCCGGATTTCTCCAGCGACATCACGGTCGGGGATTCAATCCCCGGGGTGATGGCGCAGACGGCCTTCAAGAGGGCCTCCGGAGCATCGTAC
>JALYSE010000067.1 GCA_030854955.1 Fibrobacterota bacterium
TTGAAAACAAAGGAGCTTGAGCGCCAAAAAGGGTCCCCGGGGTTTCCAAGTCGCTCAAACCTCCCGAAGGGGCTGGTGGGGTGTATCTGGATTCCTGCCGGGGCGGGACGTAGGCAGGATTTTCCCACTTGGGCTTTGTTGACTCGTTGTGTGGAGCTTGGAAGGAGGGGGCGCCGAAGAGCGTGTCGCCAGAAGACTTCAGCTCGCTCGGCTGAGGTACTTTCCGGGCCTGGTCGGGGTTGCCGGTCGCCGGTGCCGCATCCGCAGGGGGAAAGAAATTGAAAAAGGAGTCATTTTCCGGCGCCGCAGCGGGGGCTCCGGAAAACGCGGGTTCCTTGCCAGCCGGGATATCCGCGAAGCCGTTGTGCGGCGAGGCGACGGGAGGATCGGGAAACATGAAATCATCCTTAGGCGGAGCGGGCTGGGGAACCGGTTTGGGGGTGGACTGGGTGCCGACCCGGACGCCGCGTTCCTGCATCCTTTGCATGGCGCCCTGCAATTCCCAGAGACCATCGGAAAATGCACTCGCGTCCTGGAACCTTTCTTCGGGCTTGGGATGCATGGCCTTCGTCAGGAAAACCGCCACATCCTTTTCGAAAGAGCGGATTTCGCCCAAGGTCTGGGCGGGATTCACGGAGGGATGTTCGCCTTTTATGAGCCGGTAGAGCATTCCGGCCACCGCGAAAAGGTCGGTGCTTGGATAACTGAGAAATCCTCCCTGGCCGGCGGCTTCGGGTGCGCGATACCCCTGGTATTCGGAGCGCACGGGCAGGATGTCCGGAGTCATTTCCATGTTACCCAGGGCGCGGGGATCCCAATCGCACAACTTGGCCACGATGGGACCGACAATCACGTTCCCCGGGTGAATGTCCAGGTGGCGGGTCCTTTCGTGAAGGGCATTAAGCCCTTGGCATGTCTGCCACAAGAGCTCCATGCCTCGGGAGTAGTAGTTGCCCGCCGTCCTGTGGGAGCGGATCCAATCTTCAAAGGATTGGCCCTCGTTGAAGGCGCGGGCCACGAACACAAGCCCCATCTCCTCCTGGACATCGATGCAACCGCAAAGGTTGTCATGCTCTATTTCGGTTACCACGAAGGCCTTGAGGAAGAAATCCGGCGCCGCCAGAAGCCGCGCGGAAACTTCGGGCCGATAGATTTTCACGGCAAGCTTTCCGACGCTTCCGGTGGTGAGAAAAGTCCGTGCGGCGGGGGATTCCCCGATCAGGCCTTCCACCACGTATTTGTTCGCGATTACTTCGCCTTCGGCATAGTGCGGATTCGCAGCCATCAGATCCTCTCGCAGGTCCGGTTTCGCAAGGCCCCTCGCCTCAAGGTCCCGGACAAGAAAGTATAACATTTTTAGGTCCCCGGGCTCCCCATCTCCGTTCAGGTCACACGATCGATATTTGCACCCGCCCGGAAACTAAGCGGCCCGATTGGCCTCCGGCCGGCCTCCTTGGTTTCCGGGCGGCAGCCGGGGCCCTCGTTTAAAGGGCCGGTCGCGTGCTCAGGTGGCTTTTTTATATATTTTCGGAGTACGGCCCAAACAGCCCCATGTCGATTAAAGTCGAATTGGAGGGCTCGTTCTCACAGGTGTAGATGATTCATAAACCTCACGTCCCTTCCCACCGAAGCAAACACCGGTGCTTTCGTTTTATCCTGGTGATGTTATTGGGTTGCTTGATGTGCGGCGCGATCCATTCCAAGCCCAGGGAGGTCAGCGAGGATTCGCTGCAGGCGCTGGTCTCGCGGGATCCGGATAATCCGATTCATTGGATGAAGCTTGGTTCCCTGGCGGCCAAAAACAATCAGGTCGATCTCGCCAAGGGTTATTTCGACGAAGCCATCAAGCTATCCGGAAACCAGGGCAATACCATACTCGAGGTCGGCGATTTGTGGCTTTCCCAGGGGCGCATCAAGATCAGCCTACCCTACATGATGCCCAACCTTACCCACCTGGATCCGGCGCGACTCGACCAATTGCAGAACGGCCTGGAAAAGGAGAGGCTCTTTTCCGCCCAACTCCTGGTCCTGCGCAACCTGGGCGCGCGCACGCAATCTTATCAACCCGTGAACAGGAAGACCGCTGTGCTTGCCTTCCGCCTCGGGGATTATGTGCTGTGTCGGGCCACCCTAGCCCGGTTCGCCGATCAGCTGGACTATGAGAGCGCCCGCATTCTCATGCTGGTCAATTTCTTTCTGAACGCTACTTTGGATCCCAAGGTTTCCTTGACCCTGCTGAAACGGTTTCCCCAAGGGGAGATGGGCCACCTGGTCTATATGAACTACGCCCAGCAGGGAAAATGGAGGGATGTTCGCGAGTTCTTGAAGCGCGAAGCGAATTCTCCTTCCTACCGCGATTATTTTCATTTGATAAAGGCGATGGAAGCGGCCGCTGAGGACAGGAGTGACGAGGCGGCCGAGCATTACCAGAAGGCGCTGGAAACCACGTGGGACAGGCTTCGGGTACTGGTGCACGCCGATCTTTACCGCTTGTATGCGAGTACGGGAAACAAATTCAAATCGGATCAGATTTGGGAATCCCTGAAAGAGGATTACGCTGAGATCGATCCGGAACTGCTGGAGTTCATGGCGCGTCAGCTGCAATTGCGCGGCTACGAGAAGCAATCCAAATACTTCTTCCGGGTCGTGCTTCGGCGCGAGCCCGGAAATGCCGCCGCCTTGCAAGCGCTTTGGGACGATTTGATGGGCAACGAGGATTACCAGACCATTTCCGACAATCTGAAGGTTTTGTTGGATCGGGACCCGCTTTCCTGCGAAGGAAATACCTTGGCCATGGAGTTCCACCTCCACCAGAAAAACGATAAGGAGCTTCTGCCTTACGGCCGTAATGCGACCGTGTATTGCTACGAAGCCTTGGAGCCCTACTATATCCTGGGAAGCACCTTGCTCAACCTAAGCAAACCGGAAGAAGCCCGATCCTATTTCTCGACTTATATCCGCAAGGGCGGCGACGTGAACAAAGTCCCCATGAGCGTTAGATAACGCCGCCCCGGCGGCGACGTGAACAAAGTCCCCATGAGCGTCCGTTAGCGGACGCGCCGCGATTCCGAGTTCAGGAACAATATCCGGTAAGTCAGGTATCCCGCGGTGACTCCAAGGAAATCGGCCGCCATGTCTCCCAGTTCGAACGTCCTCAAGGGCACGAACAGCTGGTGGATTTCATCGCTGACACCGAAAAGCATTCCCGTCGCCAGACCTTTGATATCCAAGGCACGGGCCGCTCCAGCCAAGGTCGTCGCTCCCTGAATACTGTCCAAACGTCGGCGCAGGTCGAATCGCAATGTGATCAACCATCCTAGCAGCATGTAGGCCAGGAAATGAAAAACCTTGTCACTGTATGCAAAAGAGGGAAGGTTGAGTTCCTTCCCGGGCAGGCTGGAAGCGTAGAAGATGGCACCCATGGCTGCGAGGGCGGGCACCCAGGAAAGCAAGAAAGGGCTATTCGCCTTGATCTTCATCGATGGCGAGCGCGCCCTTCTGGTACTCCTGGAGCAGTGCCGTAGCTTCCCCAACCTCACTTTCATCGACCCATACGTCGACCCCTTCCGCCAAATCCAGGGAGGGGAGGTTGCCGTTCGCATCGTCGGTGCGGAGGGCCGCCTCAATGCCGGCATTCTGGAGCATGTTGCGGATGAGCGTGGAATCGATTCGGGATGGGGAAGAGTAGATGGCGACTAGACTCATTTTTTGGCCTCCGCATTCAGGTGGAACCTACCCAGGTAATATAGATTCACCGAGAGGCGGAGCCTCGCATCTTCGTATCGGAAAGCCGGCAAAGAGTCCCCGGGATTGGCCTGGCGCCGGACAATCGGCAGGAAATCCGCAGAAGGGACTTGTCCTCCCTTGAAATCCTGGATTTGCCAGGATGGCCAGGTGAAAGCTTCCGGTAGCCGTTGAGCGAACTTCACCAGAAACATCTGGGCTTCCCCCAAGAGCATTTGCGAGAGATCCTTGGCATATTCGGCCTGGGCCGCATCTGGAATGGACTGGATGGCCTTTTTGATGTCGTTTAGGGCGCCGGACTCACGTTCTTCCAACCATGCCTGCAAGACAATGGGTTTTTTCCGATCGATGCGGACCCGCAGGCGTGAATCGTCTGCGGGGCTGAAGCAGGCAGGGAGACCCTGATTCTTTGCCTTGCTCTTTTTCCCGGAGGCGGCCTTTTCACCGGTGCAGGGGATGCGCAGCCATCGCGATGAGGTGTCGAGGAAGGCGAAAACTCCACCCTGGATTTGGAGCGGGCCGGCAACGGTGGACGCGGCGGCGGGCGGCGAGGAACAGAAGACGAGGAAAAAGCGGCCTTTTTCCAGGCCCGAGCCCAGCCAACCCTTTTCACCGCCGTACCCTTTCAGATGCCATTCCTGCTGCAGGCCGGGGTACAGTTTGGCGGTCATGGGATCCCTGGAAGCCATGGTTTCATGCCATGCGGCTCCGTTCCCGTATTCCGCGTTGAGCACGGAGAAGCTGTCCGGCTCGAATTCGACGCTTTGTTCGATGCGGGCCGTGGTGATTTCCCTTCCGGTCCATTCGAGGTTCAGGCTGGCCGAATCGCCTTCCACCTTGCGGAAGAAGGCAGTGGGAAGTCCGGCTTTGCGGGCAGAAACCTTGTAGGTCTTCTTCACTTCCGAGGTATCCGGAAACCGGACGGCGTGGGCGGGGGAAACGAGATTGAAAACGGCAAAATGGACATTGAAAATCGCGAATCCAAGGAGCGCACGTCCCAAGGAACGGCTCACTGGATTCGGATTTGAGACACCATTGAAAATGGGAACCTTCCCTGCTTTCAACTTTTCAAATTGCAATCTCATAAGGGCGAGACATGGCTCAGGCTTTCTCGTCCTCGTTCGTTCCTTCGGGTTCTACTCCGTTCTCCGAAGGCTCTTCGATGGCAGAGGGTTCCGCGTCCCCTGATCCCAAGGGACCGGTGGCGGGTGCCGCCACGACCTTTTGGGCTTCGGTGGATTCCAGCATGTCCGGATCCACGTCTTCGCTTTCCACCACCGCTACGTCCGTGACAAAGTCGGTATCGTTCAAGCGGATGACGCGAACGCCCTGGGTGTCGCGGCCTATGATGCTGATGTCGCCCACGCCCAGGCGGATGACATTGCCTTCCTTGGTGATGACCAGGATTTCCTGGCCTTCGCGCACCGACTCGATGCAGATGGCGGGTCCGTTCTTGTCGGTCACCTTGATATTGCGCACGCCCTTGCCGCCGCGGTCGGTGGTGCGGTAGTCGTCAGGGTCGGAACGCTTGCCGTATCCCTTGTCGGTGATGGTCAGCACCGCGCTGCCCTTCTCTACGATGATCATGCCGATCACGGCATCACCCTCATCCAGGGAGATGCCCTTGACACCGCGGGTACCGCGTCCGGTCTGGCGGAACTTGGACATGGCAAAGCGGATGGCCTGGCCTTGCTTGGTTCCGATCATCACGTCGTCGGCCTCGGCGGCGAGCACCACCTGGGTCAGACTGTCTCCTTCGTCCAGGGTCAGGGCATTGATGCCGTTAGTTCGCGGGCGGGAGAAGGATTCCAGGGACATTTTGTTGATGATGCCGTGTTCCGTCACCAGCACGACCGAACGCGCGTCCTCGAAATCCTTGATGGGAACGAAAGCGCTGACGCGCTCGCCTTCCTGAAGGTTGATGAAGTTGACCAGGGCCTTGCCCTTGGAGGTGCGGGCCGCCTCGGGCAGCTCATACACCTTGAGCCAATGGCAGCGGCCTTTGTTGGTGAAGACCAGGATATAGCTGTGGGCCCAGGCGATGAAGAGATGCTCGACGAAATCCTCTTCCTTGAGCCCGGTGGCGGAAATGCCTTTGCCTCCGCGACCCTGGGTCTTGTAGGCGTCCGTCCCGATGCGCTTGATGTAGCCGGTATGCGATACGGTGACGACCATGGGCTCGTTGGCGATAAGGTCCAGGTAGGTGATGTCATCGGCTGCATCCTCGATCATGGTGCGGCGTTCGTCGCCGAACTTCTCAACGATGTCTTCGAGTTCCTTCTGGATGATGGCCATGCGGCGATCCTTGTCGGCCAGGATGGCTTTAAGGTCCGCGATGATGGCCGTCAATTCCTGGTACTCCGCCTCGATCTTATCTCGTTCCAGTCCGGTGAGCCTCTGCAGTCGCATTTCCAGGATGGCTTCGGCCTGCCGGTCAGATAGGCCGAACTGTGACATCAGGCCCAGCCTGGCGGTGGCTCCGTCATCGGAGGCGCGGATGAGCTTGATGATTTCGTCGATATGATCGAGGGCGATGCGCAGGCCTTCCAGGATATGGGCCCGGTCTTCGGCTTTCTGCAACTCGAACTGGGTGCGGCGGAGTACCACCTGGTGGCGGTGCTCCAGGAAGTAGAAGATGATCTCGCGCAGGTTGAGGGTGCGCGGGCGCCCTTCCACCAGGGCCAGATTGTGGATGGAGAAAGTTTCCTGCAATTGGGTGTGCTTGTACAGCTGATTGAGGATGATGTCCGGGAAGGCATCCTTCTTGAGCTCGATGATGATGCTCATGCCGTCTTTGTCGGATTCGTCGCGGAGATCGGAGATGCCTTCGATGATCTTGTCGCGCACCAGGGAGGCCATCTTCTCCAACAAGTTGGTTTTGTTGACCTGGTAGGGGATTTCCGTCACGACGATGCGGTTGCGGTTGTTGACGACCTCGGTATGCGTCTTGGCCCGCACGAGGAGCTTGCCCCGGCCGGTGAGGTAGGCCGCACGGATACCGTTGCGGCCGTAAATGGTAGCGCCCGTGGGAAAATCCGGGCCGCTGACGAAGGTCGCCAGCTCTTCTACGGTGATTTCCGGATTCTTGACCATGGCGATGCAGGCATTCACGACCTCGCGGAGGTTGTGAGGCGGCATATTGGTGGCCATGCCTACGGCGATGCCGGTGCTGCCGTTGACCAGCAGGTTGGGAAAGGCCGAGGGAAGCACGGTGGGCTCGGTCAGGGAGGAGTCGTAGTTGGGGATAAAGTCAACGGTATTCTTCTCCAGGTCCTGGAGCATCATTTCCGCGAACTTCTTCATACGCGCTTCCGTATAGCGCATGGCCGCCGGAGGGTCGCCGTCGATGGAGCCGAAGTTGCCCTGGCCATCCACCAAGGGGTAGCGCATCGAGAATTCCTGGGCCATGCGCACGATGGACTCATAGATCGCGGAATCGCCATGGGGATGGTACTTGCCCATCACCTCGCCGACGATGTTGGCGGACTTCTTGTAGGGCTTGTCGGCCGCGAGGTTGATATTCTCCATGCCATAGAGGATGCGCCGATGCACGGGCTTCAGCCCGTCCCGGACGTCTGGCAGGGCGCGCGACACGATGACGGACATGGAATACCTCAGGTAGGAGATTTTCATCTCCTCCTCGATGAAGGTATTCACGATTCTGCCTTGGTCAGGGGCGGCGGGCAACTGAATGGTCATGCAATCTCCTAGGGCGTTCTCAGATCCGTTACAGCTTGTCCCAATGAGATTGCAGGGCGGCCAGGCGCCGGGCTTCCACGGTATCGGACTGGCCGACCTGCAAAGGGGTTATGGAAATACGGTGGCGGGCAAGCGCGTAGTCGTCGGTGCCGGGAACGAATTGTTCCTGTGGCTTGTATCCCACCAGGCGGAACCCGGGAACCCCGTGCTCCGAGCGGACGGGCTCATAGCTGTCCTTGAACATCACTGTGCTCATGGTGGTGATTTCGATGCCTTCGATCCGGTCCGGATCGCAGGACGGGAAATTGACGTTCCAAAGGCCTCCCTGGCTGATCGGCAGCAAGGCGGGGTTGCGCAGAAGCTTCAAGATCCACTTTACGGCGTAATCGAGATGGTCCGGGGCGTTCTTCCAGACTGAAACGGCCACGGAAGGGATGCCCCACATGGCACCTTCCCGGGCGGCGGCGACGGTTCCGGAGTAGACGGTGCTCATGCCGGCGTTCTCCCCCAGATTGATGCCGGAAAGGACCAGATCGATAGCCCCTTCCCTGCAAAGGTGGGCGACGGCGAATTTGACGCAATCGCAGGGAGTGCCGGCTACCTGGTACTTGGGATAGGGGGAGTCGGAATGGTCGATGTAGGTGAGGCGCTTTTCCAATCCATGGGTGAAGGATTGGGACATGCCGCTCTGGTCGACGGCCGGGGCCGCGACGACCACCTCATGCTCTTTGCTGAGGGCGTCCGCCAGGATGGTTAGAACCGGGCTCAGAATACCGTCGTCGTTGGTGACAAGAATCTTCATTCCGTTGGGCTGAAAAGCGGTTTTCCAGGCCTCAAAATCGAGTTGGAAAGAATGCCCTCACAGCCTTGAAAATCTACCAAATTCCAAGGTTTTTTCCAAGGAAAGGGAGCCCAAAAAGAGGAGTTTCGGACATCGTTTATGGGCCGCGCCACATTAGCTATTTTGCCGGACCGATACACCACGAAACCAGGTCCCTCCACGCATGAACTCTCCAACGCAATTACAAGCCCCCAAGGGCACCCGCGATTTCTATCCCGAGGACATGCGCGTCCAAAACCACCTTTTTGAGGTGTGGCGCCGGGCTTGCCGGGATTTCAATTTTGAAGAATACGAAGGCCCGACCTTCGAACACCTGGAGTTGTTCACGGAGAAATCCGGCCAGGAAATCGTGACCCAGCTGTACAACTTCAAGGACAAGGGCGACCGGGACATCGCCTTGCGCCCGGAAATGACGCCGAGCCTGGCCCGCATGGTCAACCAGAAGGGCAACAGCCTCAGGCTGCCCTTGCGCTGGTTCTCCGTCCCTCGCCTGTTCCGGTACGAAAAAGCGCAGCGGGGCCGTTTGCGCGAGTTCTTCCAGCTCAATATGGACATCATAGGCTGCGACACGATCGCGGGCGAAGTGGACCTGCTTTCGTCCATCATCGAGATGCTCAAGGCTTTCGGGCTCACATCCTCCGACTTCTCCATCCAGGTTTCCAGCCGCCGCTTGCTCTCGGAGTTCCTGGACGGCCAGGGAGTGCCGGCTGAAAAGAAGGACCCGGTCTATGCAGGTTTGGACAAACGTGCCAAGATCGGCGAAGGCGAGTTCCGCAACCTCCTGGAAAAGGAAGGCCTGGCCCCGGTGATCATCGATTCCATCGAAGCTTTCTTCAAGTGCAAAGGCCTTGGGGATTTGAAGGCCTGGTTTCCGGCTGCTCCAGAATTATCCGCCCCGGCTGCCTCCCCGGCCGCTATCCCGGTAGGATCGACCGGCCCGGTATCCTCGCCCACGGCGCTCGCGCCCGCCGTTTCCAAGAGCGGCCTATGGGAGTTGGAAAAATTGTTCGAGTACATGAACTCGCTGGGATACGGGGATTTCCTGAACCTGGATCTATCGGTGGTGCGCGGGCTGGCCTATTATACCGGCATCGTCTTTGAAGTCTACGACAAGGCCATCGGCCTGCGTGCGGTGGCCGGGGGCGGGCGTTACGACAATCTGCTCTCCAGTCTGGGCGGACTTCCCCTTTCGGGAGTGGGATTCGGGATGGGCGACGTGGTGCTGGCGGAGCTCTTGCGGGAAAAGGGCCTCATGCCCTCCGGCCGTCAACCGCTGGACTACTATTTGGTCGACGTGACCCCCAATGATTCCAAATTGCCGAACCCGGAACTGATGATATTGGCACAGCGGCTACGGTCCCAAGGGCGCCGTGTGGGGTACGCCCTATCCGGGGAGAAAATGAAGAAGCAGATGGCCCAGGCCAACGATCAGAGCGCTAGGCGGGTCCTGTTTTTCGGGTCGGATAAGGCTACGGCCGGTCATTTCGAAATTAAGGATCTGGGAACGGGCGAGCAGAAGAGCGCCGCGTTCGATGATTTGTAAAAAGGGGGCTAGGGATTAGGGATTAGGGGATAGGGGGTTGGTCGTGCTTGTTATTAAGAATCGGAGAAGCGGCGGTAAACGCCCTGCCGCCGAACCGAGCCGCCCATCCCATCCCATCCCATCCGAATTCTTACCCTAATCCCTAACCTCTATCAAAGCACTGAACCAGAGAGACCCATCATGACCGAATCCTCCTACGAAGGCCGCCAGGACCATATTCCAAGTATGGAAATGCCCGAGATCGAATCCTGGGCCTTCCAATACCCCAGTACGGACACGTCCATCGAGGTAAGCATTCCCGAATTCACCTGCATCTGTCCCAAGACCGGCCTGCCGGATTTCGCAACCCTGCAAATCACCTATACCCCGGAAAAACTCTGCCTGGAACTCAAGAGCCTGAAGGAATACATCATGGGCTTCCGGGATCTGGGTATTTTCCATGAGCATGTGGTGAACCGGGTTCTGGGGGATTGCGTCAAGGCCTGCGCTCCCAAGCGCATGGAGATAAAGGGCGTATTCAACGCCCGGGGCGGCATCCAGACCACCGCCGTCGCGAAATTCGGATACTAGCGAGTCGCCCTGTTTGGGGCGGAAATCCCACTCTGCGATAAAGTCGATCGGCGGGGAGGGACAAAGGGTATTGAAAAGTTTACCTTTTGGATTCCGACACGAAGGGAAAAGAACATGCCGAAGATTCATAATTTCAGCGCCGGGCCCGCTATACTGCCCCGCCAAGCCATCGAAGCCGGCGCTGCCGCCTGCCTCGACTTCAACGGGAAAGGACTCTCGCTGCTCGAGGTCTCCCACCGCGGCAAGGATTTTATCGCCGTCATGGATCAGGCCGTCTCCCTGGTCAAGGAACTCTTCAGCGTTCCGGCCGGCTATTCCGTGGTGTTTCTCCAGGGCGGTGCCAGCACCCAGTTCGCCATGATTCCCTACAACCTTTTGGACGACGGCGAAACCGCCGCGTACCTCGACACGGGCACGTGGGCGAACAAGGCCCTCAAGGAGGCCAAGCTTTTCGGCAACGTCAAGGTGGTCGCCTCGTCTAAGGATGCGAACTACAACTTCATCCCCAAGGGATACGAGATCCCGAAGGACGCGAAGTATTTCCACGTGACTTCGAACAACACCATTTTCGGGACGCAGATGCAGCACTTCCCGGAGTCGCCCATCCCCCTGGTGGCGGACATGTCCAGCGACATCTTCAGCCGCCCCGTGGACGTCACCAAGTTCGGCCTCATCTACGCCGGCGCCCAAAAGAACATGGGCATAGCGGGCACCACCGTGGTCATCGTGCGGGACGACCTGCTCGGAAAGGTCAAACGCAAGATCCCGTCCATGCTGGACTACAAGATCCACATCGAGAACGAATCCATGTACAATACGCCTCCGGTTTTTCCGGTCTTCATGGCAATGGAAACCCTCAAGTGGGTCAAGCAGATGGGCGGCGTCACCGCCATGCAGACGCGCAACGAGGAAAAGGCCCAGCGCCTCTACAAGGAAATCGATGAGAATCCGGTGTTCAGGGGCACGTGCGCCAAAGAGGACCGGTCCCGCATGAACGTGACTTTCGTGACGGAGAAAACCGAACTTGAGGAGGCCTTCAACAAGGTGGCCGCAGCGGCGAACCTCTCCGGTCTCAAGGGCCATCGTTCGGTCGGCGGCTTCCGTGCTTCCATCTACAATGCCATGGACCTGGAAAGCATCGACGCCCTAGTCGCGGTGATGAGGGATTTCGCCAAGAAAAATGCTTGAGCGGAACCTCTTTTCCGCGGGCACTTCCCTTCTGATCAGCTGTTGGCTCTCCGCCTCTCCGGCGGAGGGCCAAACGGACGGCGTTTCCAACCCGGACTCCGGAAGGGGTTCGGTCTCCCTTGCTTCCGACTCCGTAAGGTCTTCCGCTTCGGCAAGCCGGACTTCGGCGGCGCCCGTATCCAAGGACTCCGTCCGCATCACACCCGGTGCGTCGCGCCCGCCTACCGCAGCCCGCGGGCCCTTTCCCGGTTCGCCCCTGCTTCTCCAGGTCCCTTTGAGCGACCTGCCTTTCGGATTCAAGGGCGGATTCGATTCGCCCAGCATGCGCCAATCCCTGCTTTGGAACGCAAGCTCGATCCAGTTGGCAAACCAGACCATCGGTTGGCTGTGGGAAGGCCGCCGGCCGGGTGTTCTCCGTTCCTTAGGAACCTGGGCCTCCCTCGGCCTGTTCACATACGCCTCCGTTTACCTGCCGCCGGGCGGAGCCTGGATGCATGAGGAATGGCACCGGGCGGTCCTGACCAAGGATGGGGTTTCCAGCTACAACGGAGTCTACCATTGGGACATCGGCGCCGAGGCTATCGCGGTCGACCATGTCAAGGATGCGGCATTGGCGGAGATGAAAGCCGAACATCCCGCCGATTTCATCCGCTTAATGTCCGCCGGCCTGGAAAGCGAAACCGAGTCCGTCCGGCTGATGCGCCGCAACAATTTCTTTCTGGGGCGCGGATCGGAATACGATCTGCTCAGCTGGTGGAACACCAACCTCAACGGCACCGCGTATCTTTACATCTGTTCCGGGAAGGAATTCGATGAAATACTTAAAGAGGCCAATCTCTCCGAGGAAAAAATGAGCGAGCGGGATTTCACCGGACTCGACTTCCGCGCCTGGGTCCACGATCTGCGACGCCCGGAGGAGCCCTATGCTGCGGGTCCGCGCGGCCGCACCCATCCCACTGGGTCCGGAGTCGATCGCTATCTGTTGTATTCGGACCTAACCCCGGACGAACGAAATTACCTTCGCCTGCAGGCGGGCCTGTCCTTGCTCAACCTGGTTTCCCCCCAGTCGATCGGTCGCGATTGGATGCCGGGAATCAATCCCTGGGACGGTGGGGGAATCCTATGGAATTTCGGCTTGACTCATCACCTCACGCCTTTCGGATTCGGCGTGGGCGGGGATTTCCTGGTGCGGCGGGGCAAATGGTCTTGGGTCCTTACCAGGCAGGGCTTGATCAACGGGGATATGGCTTTGCCTGCGGTGGGGGGAGAGTTTTTCCGTTACCCCGTTCCGGTGGGGCGTTCGGACATATACCTGACTTGCGGCGCTTCGGTCTGGCTCCAGCCCGAAGACCAGATCCATTACACCTCGTCCGTCTCGCCGGGCGGGGCCGCTACCGTGGGGCTGGCCGTGCCGTTGCAATATTCCCTGGAGCTATTCGCGGAAGCGGACGCCAAGACCGCCGGCTGGATGCCCGGAAACGTCTATTTGGATGCGGCCGTGCAGGGACGGGCGGGACTGCAACTCAAGCTCTGAGTCCTCCCCGACGCCCGTGCATTCGATCAACCCAACAGCATATTGTCGATAAGACGTGTTTTGCCGTAGTAGACCGCCACCGCCAGCACGGAAGGCACGGTCAGAGTTTCCACCGGCGCCAACCCTTCCTGGGATACGGCCTCGATGTAGTCAACGCGCGTAGGCGAGGAAGACTCTATTTGCATGCGGATGATTTCCTTGAGTTTGGCGGCGGACTTCTCGCCCTTCTCCCAAGCCTCTCTCGCGCGGAACAAGCCCTGCGAAAGGGAAGCCGCCATGGCCCTTTCATCCAGGGTAAGGTAGACGTTACGGGAGCTCAAAGCGAGGCCCGAGTCCTCCCGCACGGTTTCCACGATCACCATCTCCAGATCCACCGAAAGATCGCGCACCATCTTCTTCAGGATCAAGGCCTGTTGGATGTCCTTCTGCCCGAAGTAGGCGCGATGAGGCCTGGCGATATTGAACAGTTTCATCACCACGGTGCAGACGCCGCGGAAATGGCCAGGGCGGGAGGCTCCGCACAGGTATTTGTCCAACCCTTCCACGTCGCAAAAGCTGGAAAAACCCGGGGGATAGAAATCCGCCGCTTCCGGGACGAAAATTGCGTCCGCGCCGGCTGCGCGGCAAAGTTCGCTATCCTGCGCGAAGGGGCGGGGGTAACGGGAAAAATCCTCGGCGGGGCCGAACTGGAGCGGGTTCACGAAAATGGAGACCACGGTTACGGGATTGGCCTTGCGGCTGGATTCGACCAGCCGGAGATGCCCGGTATGCAAGGCGCCCATGGTGGGCACGAAGCCAACGGAGCGGTCCGGGTCCAAGCTTTTCCGCCAACTGCGGTAGTCTTCTATGGTCTTGAGAATCTGCATCCTGGTACCTTTTCGAAGCCCGGTTTCCCCGATAAATCCCCGATGGAAAGCTAATAAACGGGAGAGAAAGGGCCTCTCCGGATATTCCGCGGGCGGTAAAAACCCGGGTGGATTAGTATGGTTGCAGGAGCGGTATCGCCGAGGTGGCGAGATTTCGAAAGCGGGAGGCAATCGGTGGGTGACAAAACATTAAAATGGTTCTGCATTTCCTTGGCAGTTTGTGGCGGGGCATGGGGCCAGACTTTCGTCCGGAATCCTTTTCTGCAAATGGGGGCGCCCAATTCGGCTTCCGTCTGCTGGCGCGTCGATAACGCCGCGAAGCTGACGATCAAATACGGACAGACCTTGTCCGCCATGGATTCGTCCGCCACCCAGGGTGCCGCAGCAACCGATGGTTGCGTCACCATCGACAAGCTCCAGCCGGATACCAAGTACTTCTACGAAGTTTATAATGGGGCCTCCAAACTGAGCGGCGGCACCGGAAATTATTGGGTCACCCATCCGGTGCCCGGTACCAAGCGCAAAAGCACGTTTTGGATCATCGGCGACGCAGGCACGGGCGACATGAACCAGACGGCGGCCCGGGATGCCTTCTACAAAGTGCACGGCGGTGATCGTGCCGACGGATTCATCATGCTCGGGGACAACGCATACTCGAGTGGCTTAGACAGCGAGTTCACGGAAAAGGTCTTTAAAATCTATCCTAAGACCATGGCGAACACCTTCACATGGCCCACCATCGGCAATCACGAGAATAATTCCGGAGGATCGGCCTACCTGGCGGCCTTCTATCTGCCCACGCAAGGCCAATCCGGCGGCGTCGCATCCAAGTCCGAACTCTATTACTCCTTTGACTTCGCCAACATTCATTTCATCTGCCTGGATTCAGAAAAAAGCGGGCGGGCGAAAACGGATCCGATGTACAAATGGCTGGAACAGGATCTCCAGGCCACCAAGCAGGATTGGATCATCGTGTTCTGGCATCACCCCGCGTACACTTGGGGCACCCATAACTCGGATACGGAGCAGCAATTGATCGACATGCGCGTGACCTTCCTGCCCTTGCTCGAGAAGTACGGCGTGGACCTGACCTATACCGGGCATTCCCACAATTATGAAAGGACCTTCCTCCTGAACGGTGCGCATGGGGTGGCCGCAGACAACCTTGCCAAGGCGGCGACCGTGGTCCTGGACGCCAAATCCGGAAACCCGGATACGGACGGGCCTTACTCTAAGAAGAGCGCAACGGGCGCGGGCGAGGGGGCGGTGCATACCGTGGCGGGCAGCAGTGGAAAGATCGGGGCGGTGATCGGCAGGCATCCCATGATGTGGGTCCAGCATGTCCTGGTCGGGAGCGTCTTGCTGACCGTGGACGACAACGTGGCCACCGCCAAATTCATCGACATGAGCGGCGCCATCAGGGATCACTTTCAGATCGTCCAGGCGAAAACGCCCATCGCGGCCCGGGACGGCAACCCGGTCGGCAAACGCGCCAAGGTTTCGTTCCATCGCACCGGCCGGCGCCTCCGGTTTTCGGGAGCGTCGGCATCTCCTTTCAAGGTTTATGCCATGGACGGGGAGCTGGTATGGCAGAAGGAGGCCTCCGGGAACGTCGAATTGCCTCCGGGACTTCTGCCCCCCGGGGAGTATTTCTACCGCTTCGACGCCGCCCATGGCAGGATGATCCTGCCGTGAGGAGCATCCCGCGCATCACGGTTTCGCATGGGTTGCGGCTCCGCTTGCGTTTCGTCCTCGCCTCGGCCGCGGCTTGCGCCCTCGTTCTGGCGGCGGCTTCGCCGGCGTTTTCCCATCCGGATTTCGACGCGACTCTGAAGCATTTCGAATGGGTATTGCGGAAACACCCGGGAAATGTCGAGGTGCTCGCCTCGCGCGCCTGGCTCCTGCTGGAACATGATTCATCCGATCGCGTCGAACTGGACATCCGCAGGATGATCGCCGACCCGGCGCTCAGGCCGGAAGGGCTGCAGATACAGGCCCGCCACCATCTGATGAAGGGCGAATGCGACCAGGCACTTTCTTCAATCCTCGGGAGCATGCGACAAGGCGGGGAAACCGTCGCGCGGATGCGGTTGCTGTCGGAAATTCGGACCCGGATGGGCGATGTCAACGGGGGCGTGACCGCTTTGGAGAGGACTTGGGCCCTTGGGAGAGAGGAAGAGGATTTTCTGAGCCTATTGGCTTTGCGCCGGTCGAATGGACTTCCGATCGGAATCCTGCTGGCGGCCGGTCTTAAGGAATACCCGGGCCATCCCGCCGCGGTTACGGCCATTTTCAACGTCTGCGCCAGCGGATCTGAAACCGGGCGGGCGAACCGTTCATGCCTGGAGATTTCGGCCAGGGGTTATCGCGAATGGTGGCCCGCTAGTGTGGACTGGCGTCTCAAGCATGCCGGCCTGCTCCTGAAGGCAGGCCGCATGACCGAGGCGGAAACATTGTTGCTCGAATCCCTGGACATGTTGGATGCCGAAGGCGGTTCGCAGGCGGGGACCGAAGGCGCGAGGGAATTCCGCAAAGCGATTTTCGCCTTACTTGAAAAGACTGCCGAGAGCCCTTTGGTGGTTGGGAGCGGACGCCCGTCGCCGGGCCATTTCCCTTAAGGTTGCTTTTTGCCCACGGAGGTAGGTGGGAAGCAAGAGGTTACCTACTTCTTACCCATGGAGGTGGGGGAGAAGTAAGTGACCCCCTCCGGCACCTTTGCAATCGTATTCACCAGCAATTGCAAATCGTCAGGGTTACGTACGAAGTCGATGTTGTTGGTATTGATGATCATCAGGGGCGAACCCGAATAATAATGGAAAAAAGTGTTGTAGGCCTGGTTCAGACCTGCAATGTACCCTTCATCCATGGTGCGCTCGTAGGGCCGGTCCCTGAGCTTAATCCGGTTCATGAGGGTCTTGGTATCCGCCTGCAGGTAGATGACGTAGTCCGGTTTGATCAAGCTCCGTTCCAGGATGTCCGTGAATTTGTAGTACAGGTTCAATTCGTTCTCGTCCAGGTTCAAGGTCGCGAAGATCTTGTCTTTGGCGAACATGTAATCGCTGATGATCTGGGGGCGGAAGAGATCCTGTTGGGGGAAGACCTCCTGTATCTGGCGGTAGCGTGAGAGAAAGAAGAACACCTGGGTCTGGAAACCGTACCTAGACTTATCCTTGTAGAAGTCGGACAGGAAAGGATTGTTTTCGAACTCTTCGAACAGGGACATGCATCCCATCCGATCGCACAGGGCCTTGACCAGGGTAGATTTGCCCACCCCGATGACGCCTTCCACCGCGACGTAGCGTATGCGTTCGGGCAGGACGACCTGGGCCGCGGGCATGGGGCGGTATTCCGCAACCTCCTGCCGTCCCTGAACCTCGACGCAGCGTTGGAGCTGCCTGCTAACCGAGTCCTTGAAACCGGGCAGGATGAAGTCCGGATCCAGGTCGTTCAGGGGCACCAACACGAATTGCCGATCGAGGATAGAGGGATGGGGAACAGCCAGGCCTTCTGCGTGGATGATTTCGCGGCCATAAGCAAGGATGTCCAAATCGATTTCCCGCGCGGCCCAGCGGCCACGTGATATCCGGCCCAGCTTTTTTTCGGTCTCGGTGCAGAAAGCCAACAGGGCCAGCGGTTCCAGGCGGGTCGAGAAGCGTACCACCAGGTTCAGGTATTTCCCTTGAGGACCCGGTCCCACCGGAGCTGTTTCATAGACCCGGGATTTGAGGACGGGGGAAGTGGAGATGGAACGGATCTCGTCCAGGGCTTTCTGGATGTAGGCTTCCCGATCATTTAGGTTGCTGCCAAGAGCCAGGAGGACGACGGTTTCGGGGCGAGCCATGCGGTGCGGAAATATAGAAATATGGGTGCCCGGCCTAGGCTTTCCCATGATTTGGGCATGCCTCTGACACCCGCAAGCCAAAAAATTGTTACTATTGTTAGAGGAGCCCCAACGCTACGGGTCCTTCCCTTTGGAGAGCCTTTTTATATCTTTCCGGATGCTACTCATCCCTTCCAATCCACAATAACCACGCTTTCCCGGATTCACCGCATTTAAGGAGATCCATTTTGGCCACTAAACCAAAAGCCGCCATGAAAAAAACGTCGGATAAGTCCAAGGAGGAAGAATTCTCCCGTATGGAGAACGACCCCCAGGGTACCGCCGTTGAGGGCCGCCGGAGAGAGCATGAGGATGACGATCAGGACTCCCAGGACGGCGATGGCCAGGAAAGCAACAACGCGCGCTCCCTGACGGAAGCGAAGAACCGCTGGACCGAGCTGAAGAAACTCGGCATGAAAGAGCTCATCAACATGGGGCTCGATCTCAACCTCCCGGATCCTCGAAGCCTCCGCAAGCAAGCGTTGGTCTTTTCCATCCTCGAGAAGGAAACCGGCGGCATGGCGGCTATCTACGCCGAAGGCGTGCTCGAGGTGATGGACGAAGGCTATGGATTCCTGCGTTCTCCTGAACATTCCTACGTGGCCGGACCGGACGACGTGTACGTCTCCTCTACCCAGATCAAGCGCTTCGGCCTGCAGACGGGAGATACCATCTCCGGCATGGTGCGCGCCCCTAAGGACAACGAACGCTATTTTGCCTTGCTGCGCATCCAGAAGGTAAACATGGACGATCCGGAAGTGTGCAAGGACCGAGTGTCCTTCGACAACCTGACCCCCTTGCATCCGGACGTGCCTTTCAACGCCGAGTATGACGCTAAGGAAATCAGCACTCGCATCATGAACCTGTTCACGCCCATCGGGCGCGGACAGCGTGGCCTCATCGTGGCCCCTCCGAGAGCGGGTAAGACCATCCTGCTCCAGAATATCGCGAACGCCATCGTTCGTAACCATCAGGAAGTCAAGCTGATGGTGCTCCTCATCGATGAACGTCCCGAGGAAGTCACGGACATGCGCCGCAACGTGCCGGCCGAAGTGTTCAGCTCGACCTTCGACGAACCTCCCGAGCGCCATATCCAGGTGGCCAACATGGTCATTGAAAAGGCGCGCCGCCTGGTCGAACATAACCAGCACGTGGTCATCCTTCTCGACTCCATCACCCGCCTCGCGCGCGCCCACAATGTGGTCATCCCGCATTCCGGGAAAATCCTATCGGGCGGCGTCGATGCCATGGCGCTGCAGAAGCCCAAGCGCTTCTTCGGCTCGGCCCGAAACATCGAAGGGGGCGGCAGCCTCACCATCATCGCCACGGCTCTGATTGAAACCGGCAGCCGCAT
>JALYSE010000281.1 GCA_030854955.1 Fibrobacterota bacterium
CCCTGCATGAGACCCACAAGGCACGCGCAGGCACGAAAATCAATACAATTTCACATGTCAAACCATGACCGGATTTCTTAACTTAATGAGCCCGGATTCCTGTCCAAAGAATGGGGTCCACCTCAGCGAGAGCTTACAGCAGGACGGCCGAGGATCGTCCGTTCGACTCATTTGTTATACGGCGGCACCCTTCGTGTTACCATTGTCTTTTGAATTGGCTCGGTCGTCTTCATTTCTTGGTTTTCTTCTCGCCCCAAAATAATAACCTCAAATCTTTGGCCAGCGGCCACACTTCGAGGCCCATGTCCGCCCAACACGATATAGCCCAAAGTTTTGCAGAATCTGCCCGGGGACCTCATTGGCCTGCGCGGCAAAACTTCAGCCTATGTCCTTAATGTTGGGCGATCGGGGGCCTCGGCATTTCTTTGGGGGCGGTCTTTTCTTGATATTGACGAAACTTTTAAAAATGGATCCGCTTGTAAATATGCGACCCACTGCCCGTCGTTATTAACCACAACCGTCCTCACTCATTTCTGATAATGATCTGTTATCCAGAAGGCACCTCATAAATTAATCCCGATATTTATAGCGGCAAGCAATTCAAGATAGATCCATTTGGACGACATGGGATTAGTTTTATGAATGTAGTACGCTGGACCAAGCCCAAATTCAATGCCAAAATTTACCCGACTTACATTTTTTGAATACCCCAAAGAAAGGGGAAAGCTATGACTGGAGAACTCATACTTCGCCTTATAATCAAAGTTTCCATTGTACGAAAACGATGCGTCAATCCCCTCCTTTCTGTTTGTCAAATAGTGCTTCGCACCAATTCTCGCCCTTTTTACGCTTCCTTCCATTTCCAAATATTGGCCATAACCTATTGATGCGATTACGGAATTCCGATCAGTGACAAATTTTTCGAAATTCAGTTTTCCAAGCAGTGCTTTTTCATCGGATAGGAGATAGACCGCAGGCACAATATCCAATCCAATTCGATTTTCAAAACAATGGCTTTTAAAACACAAAGTTAAGACAGTTAACATGGTCATTAATAAGTGGTTGCGATTCATTGTTTCTTTCTTAGTTCCTTAGCCCACATAACTTTGTATTTGCCTGCCTCGGGCTTCTGATACACCAAGCCGACGACGTATTTTGAACGCCCCTTGAATCAGGAATACCCTTCGGATACCTCCGCCAGATCGGTTTTTCTTCGCTCAATTCGTCAAGCCGGAGGCCATTTTTTCTGTACTCCAGATTTCTTCGTTGTTTTAAAAATTCTTCAATTTCTTGTGACCGTATAACGCCGGGATGAGCGGCGAACGAGGCCGTAGGGTCACCGGCGTGGCTTTTGCGTAAGCGAAAGCCATGAGTGCGATTGGCATGAGCTATGGACAGGAGGTATCGAATCCAAACCTGGAGCCCTGACGAAGGGAATCCAACACCGACGAGACAAGGGCGCGTATCCGCAAGGATTTTGTCCGCAAGGAAGCGTCTAGTGGAAGTCATAGGTGGATACGTGTTCCCAACGCGAGTGAATCGCCGTAAAGCTAGGTTGGTGGGTAAGCTGGTTCACAGCAGTGAAACCCCGTTTTCGTCCGTAACCAATTTAGTAGTGGCGAGGGGATACGTCATCGCGTCCATAGTTCTTACCCAAGGCTCTCCCATGGGCCCCGGCACCTTAAACCCGTGCTGGAAGCCAAAGGAACGGAAGAACCAATGGCCTTGACCCCTGGGAGGAGGGACAAGAGCGCAGTACCAGCAGCGGGACGAAAGTCCCGCCAAACCTTAGTTCCTAAGGGACAACGGGGAGGGAAGGCTCTTGCAGTGGAAAAGCGGTCCATACAATTGGAACTGTTCGCGACAACAGCAGAACCGAAAGCGGCGGTTTCAAAACCGTCGCCCAAGGCCATAGGAGGCAGGGCGCACGGTAAAGGCGCTCTAAATCCTAAGGCGCCGAAGGTGGCGAACACGACCGTCCTGTACGGATCCGCGGAAATGGAAAGAGTCTGCGCGGGGCTCGACGCCTCGCTGGAGAAGGTGGCGGCCAATAAAGGCGCCCCCGGACCCAATCGTCAGAGTGTCAAGGAGGTGAAAGCCAATTGGGGACAAATTCAGCCAACACTTGTACAACTCCTGCTCAAAGGAAAATACTACCCCGGAGACATCCGGCGGGTATGGATCCCCAAGGCAGGGGGAGGAGAGCGTGGGTTGGGAATTCCCGATGTGATCGACCGAGTGGTACAAGAGGCCGTCCGGCAGGTTATAGAACCTCGTTTCGAGCCGAAGTTCCACGAGAATAGTCACGGGTTTCGACCCCATCGCAGCTGCCATACGGCCATTGCCCAAGCCACCGAATTCCTGAAGGCCGGTTTCGACCTCGTGGTGGATATCGATTTGAAGGACTTCTTCAACCGAGTCCATCACCAGCGGTTATTAGCCACCC
This sequence comes from Fibrobacterota bacterium, assembly GCA_030854955.1. Taxonomy (GTDB): domain Bacteria; phylum Fibrobacterota; class Fibrobacteria; order UBA11236; family UBA11236; genus Chersky-265. Next base: position 2,447 of record JALYSE010000281.1, read on the forward strand.
TGCAACGGGAGCTTCAAGACGCGCGTGTGTTGAAACTGATTGGAAGGATGCTGAAGGCAAAGGTAGTGATGCCGGAGGGAGTGCGAATAGGTAACGAACAGGGGGTTCCGCAGGGCGGCCCCCTATCGCGATTGCTAAGCAACATCGTTCTCGATGAACTGGACAGGGAACTGATGCGACGAGGCCTGCGCTTTGTGCGCTATGCCGATGATTGCAACATTTACGTCAGGAGTCGGCTCGCCGGGAGCGGGTCATGGCCAGCATTACGCGATTTATCGAGAGGCGACTTCGCCTCGAAGTGAATGCCGCGAAAAGTGCCGTGGCCAAACCCAAGGAACGCCACTTTCTCGGCTTCAGCCTAAATCGGAATGAGGATGGCGAAGTTGAGATCAACCTGTCGGAGCGGTCAAAGGCTCGACTAAGAGAGCGGGTCAAGGAGCTATCACCTCGTAACTGGGGGGATACCATGAAATCAGCAATATCGGGACTGAACGCCTACCTGAAAGGGTGGACGGGATTCTTCGGGATTTGCACAGATGGAGTGGAACGATTCCTGAACGGAACGGATGCGCATATACGCAGACGATTGCGGGCGTTGAAGTTGAAGCAATGGAAATGGCGGCTGACGATACTAAGGCGCTTGGTCAAACTGGGAGCGAAGAAACAGAGCGCGGGAAAGCAGCTGTACGATGCCCGCAAGGGCATTTGGAAGCTGAGTCATACGACCGTGGTGAACCGGACCTTGAACAATGCCTACTGGCAAGAGCAGGGTCTTTTGGCATCCGCTGTGCTCTGGAAGGAAAGCAAACTCAGGGAGACATTTTCCGCACCCAAGCAGATTAGCCTTTGCTTGAGTTGAAAACCAGGTGGCTAGATGCCGCCATTCGATGGAGGAAAGGGAAACCTAAAACCATTGATTCTGAAGAGCCGTGTGTGAACAGCACAAGCACGGTTCTGTGAGAGGTGGTCCCGGCGACGGGGCCGCCTACTCGACCGGCCGAGGCTCGTCCGTTCGACCCATTTGTTATACGGTGGTACTTTTCGTGTTACCATTGTTTTTTGAATTGGCTCTGTCGTCTTCATTTCTTGGTTTCTTCCCGCCCCCAAAAAATAACCTTTAATCTTTGGCCAGCGGCCACACTTCGAGGCCCATGTCTGCCCAACCTAAATGTTTGCGGACATGGGTCTCGTTATTTCTTTGGGGGCGGTCTTGGATTTCCAGGGCCGACCCAATTTCTTCATATCGAAATTTTACGTGAATAGAAGTGCGAGGTTTGTTCGCTGGTTAAACAATTTTTCAAGTTGACGTTATAATTTTTATTGTATCCTTTTTCCCAATAAAATCCCCTAATGATTTTTTTATTAATATTAAGCTATCTTTAATATTCATAACACCAAACTCGACACTATCAACCATTGGATTGACTGGTAAAGCGTCTCTCGTTGTGTTTATAAATTTGTAATTAAACTTTATCGTTTTTTCGGATTGTGACCTTTGGCCAGCATAATAATTTTGCCAACTTCCTTTGGTGCAAGTTAATGAATTCGGAGAACAAGATATAACATCTGTCCAAGCCATTTCTTCTATGAAAACAGAATCGCTTTGGATATCAAATTTCAACCTTGATCCAGAAAAATATTCTACGCTTGGGTTTAATATTTCTTCCCATCTCCCATTTTCAATTAAATTATTTTTGCTGTTAATCGAGTTGTCGCATCCGAATACCATAAACATAATCGATAATAAAAATTTCATTATTTTTCCTGGCGCTAAAAATATAGGGGATTAATCTGCGTAGACTCCATGTTAAATATGAAATTAGCTGAATTCGACCGAATAACTTTACAATGTCTGCGATAAATGCTCTCAAATTGTGAGCACTAAGGAAATTTCAAAATTGGTCTTTTAACCATTCGTCCGTATAACGCCGGGATGAGCGGCGAACGAGGCCGGAGGGATTGGCCCAGATGGGACAATCCCGTAGGGTCACCGGCGTGGCTTTTGCGTAAGCGAAAGCCATGACGGCCGAGGCTCGTCCGCTCGATCCCGTTGTTATGCGGCTGATTTTCCTTTGCCATCAGGCAGGAGCTTCTTTTTGATGGTCGGCATTGCTTGCATGAGACCCATTAAGATCTCAACGGACTTTGGGTAGTCCTGTCTTCCCTGCTCCCAGCTTTGGAGGGTTCTGACATTCGCCCCCACTGCCCGGGCTAAATCCCGTTGGGAAAGGTGAAGCTTATCTCGTCTCAGCTTTTGCAATCGCGCTGCCCGGTCTTTGCGCCGCTTATCATCAGCGCGTGCCGCCCTGAACACGGAGGCTTTGCTTTCATTCCCTTCCACAAATTTGGAGGCATGGGCTTCCAAGTAGGCTTCCAACTCAATCGTGTCTTTATTCTTTTTCATGGATTTACCTCGAATACTTGTCCGTAAAGAATGGGCTGAAAAAGGCCGTGATGAGTCGATATTTTCCTTGGCGTTTTTCATAGGGAACCATATAGATGGCCTTACCTTTGCGAACCAAGAATATTTTTTGTCCTTTGTATTTAGAACTTGGGTTGGCCAAGGACTTTATGTGATGGCCCCGGGCGATAAGGCTCACTACCACTTCGAATGAGATGCCGTGGTCCTTTTGGACCTCTTCATTCTTTTCGGACTCCCATTCGAAATTCATCGACTACAAATATACGCAATTTGCGTATGCTGGCAGTCTCAAATCGGTTCTTTTTGAGCCAACCCTTCGAATCAGGACCGCCCTTAGGAAACATTCGCCTTGATTTTGGCTTTTCTCGATTTCCGAAATTGCTCGCCTCGAGCTTCCGATCCGCCAAGCCGAAGGCCAATTCATTATTCTCCGGAT
>JALYSE010000068.1:0-16736 GCA_030854955.1 Fibrobacterota bacterium
ACATAGGCCTGGCCTTCAACGCCTTCATAAACGCCATGCAACCGCTCATCATGCGCGAGTTTTCCATTGCCTTCTCGGAAAAAAACGTACCCAAGGCCGCGGAGGTTTTCAGAAAGCTCATCCCCGCAGCGTACACCCTCACGGCATTCTTCCTCTGTTTCGCTTCCGTAAACTCCGAAGCCATCGTCAGGGCGGTGGGTGGAAAATCCTTCGGCGATGCCGCAGCGGTCTTTGCCATCATGGCCCTATTGCCGGTGATCCAGAATTATTCGATGCTCAGCGGCAGCGTGCTCTACGCCAGCAACAAGACCCGGCTCATCCGCAATATCGGAATCGTGATGGTGCCCCTGGGGATCGCGGCAACCTATTTCCTCATAGCCCCCGGTTCCTTGGGCGGACTGGGACAGGGGGCGGTAGGGCTGGCCGCCAAGACCGTGGCCTTGGAATTCATAGGCAACAACATCATTCTCTTCTACAATTCCCGCATCCTCAGCCTGAAATTCCATCGGTACTTCCTGCATCAGATCTACGTCGTTGTCCTGTTCCTGGCGGTGGCCTTCACCTGCAAATGGGCTTTTGGGCACCTCGCCTTGGCAGGTCCCTACGACTGGCTTTGGCGGACGGTAATGGGCGGAATTATATATGTTATCCTTTGCCTAGGGCTCATCTATTCCGCCCCCGCGCTCTTCGGGATCGACAAGCGGCAAATCTTGGACCTGCTGGGCAAACAGCTTGCGAGATTCAGGAAATCATGAAAACACTTTTCCTTTCCGTCTATATGCACACGCCCCATTTCGAAACCGAACTCGAAATCATCTCCGATCTGATGGAAGCCGGACACGACGTCAAAGTGGTCCGCTGCACGGGCCAACTCGACGCCTGCGAGCTGAACGAGAATCACCTGGAGCACATCTGCGTATTCTGCCGTTCCAAGTTCAACCGCGGCATGGAAAAGATAGGGATGCCCGCGGGCAATATCATCGTCCTCCCGCCTATGGATCTCGATTACGGCGTGCTGCCCGAAATGTTCGACAATGCCGCCGATCTCAGGGCGTTCACTCTTGACGGTGTGAACCTCGGCCTGGGCGTGGCCTCCAGCCTAATCACCCGCATCAATCGCGATCCGAATTTTGACACTCGCGCCCATGCGGAGACCATTCGGCGCGAACTTAAAACGGCCTTATATGTGTACAAAGCGATGTCGGCGCTGGTGGACCTGCACAAACCCGACGAGGTCTATGTCTTCAATGGCCGGTTCTGCACCTATTTCCCCGTCCTGCTCATCTGCGAGCAAAGGGGCATCACCTATTATACCCATGACCGCGGCGGGCGGATCAGCAATTACCTGCTCCGCAAGAATTGCCTTCCCCATGACATCATCCAGGCCACGAAGGAAATCATCGAGCTCTGGAAAAAGTCGCCCTCCTCCAAGGAAGAGGAAGCGGCCTCATGGTATCATGACCGACGCAACGGCGTCGAGCAGTCATGGATCGTCTTTTCCAAGGATCAGACCAAAGGGCTGCTTCCCGATTCCTTCGACGCATCCAAGCGGAACATCGTGGTCTTCAGCTCCACCCTCGAGGAGACGGCGGTCGTGCCCGGATGGGAGAACCGGATCTTCAAGGACGAACTTGAAGCCTTGCGCAGGACCTTCGATCATTTCCACGGTGAAAAAAACATCAAATTTTACCTGCGCATGCATCCCAATATGAAAGGGATCCCCAGGGCGGAGAATTTCCAGCTCAGCGAGGTGGCCATGATGGAACGGAAGTATCCTAACGTCGAAGTGATCTGGCCCGAGAGCGTCATCCACAGCTACGCACTAATGGAGAAATGCGAAATGGTCCTGACTTTTGGCTCTACGACCGGAGTCGAGGCCTGCTTCTACGGTAGCCCCAGCATCCTGGCGGGAGCATCCTTCTATGAGAGTCTCGATTGCGCCTATGTTCCTGGCTCTCCGGAAGAATTGTTCCGGATGCTGGGATCAAAGCTGCCTCCTAAGGACAAGCATGGCGCGCTGATGTATGCCTATTGGGAAATTTACAAAGGTCTGCCGTACCGAAAATTCAAGCCATCGGGCCTTTTCGGCGGCGAGTTCCTGGGCGAAAGGATCCGTCCGGGCCTGCCCGCGAAGGCCTACAGTTTCGCCTTACAGCTGGCACGGGTCCGCAGCGTGGGCCAATTGGCTGCCCTGATGAAGGTGAAGTCCGCGAAAATTCGCGCCACCATTTTGGGGAAATAAGGGGGTCGTCCGCTCCATCGGGGAAAATCGAGATGAATAGGAAAATCCAATTCGATACGCCGGTCGCGTTTCTGATATTCAACAGGCCGGACAATACCCGCAAGGTCTTCGAGGCCATCCGTGAGCGGAAACCCGCGACCTTGCTGGTCGTGGCCGATGGCCCCAGGCCGGGCAAGCCGGAAGAGAAGGAAAGGTGCAGGCAGACCCGCGCCATCATCGATCAAGGCGTGGACTGGGACTGCAAAGTGCTGAAGGCGTATTCCGAGGTCAACCTGGGATGCCGCAATCGCATTTCCTCCGGATTGAACTGGGTTTTCGGCGAGGTCGAGGAGGCCATCATCCTCGAGGACGATTGCCTTCCTGATCCCTCCTTCTTCCCTTACTGCCGTGCCATGCTGGAGCGGTACCGGAACGATTCCCGGATCTTCTCCATCGCCGGAACGAATTTCGTGCCTGAGGAAACCAGTCCCACGTACAGCTATCATTTTTCCCGCTTCGCCAACATTTGGGGCTGGGCTTCCTGGCGCAGGGTCTGGCAGGGTTTCTACGACGTGGAAATGGCGAGCTGGCCAACGACCAAGGAAGCCTTCCTCCGCTCCATCGACGGGGATGTACGCTACCGACTCTATTGGGAATACATCCTGGACCGGACCTTCACGGGCAAGATCGACACCTGGGACTACCAGTTTTTCTATGCCTGCATGGCGCAGCACGGACTCAACGCCATCCCCTCCGTGAACCTGGTGACTAACATCGGATTCCAGGGGGACGCGACCCACACTACCACAGTCAACCGGTTCGCGGAAATGCCCCGCAGCCACCTGGATCCGGATTTACGGCATCCTCCTTTCGCCCTTCCCGATCGGGACGCGGATCGGCGCCTTCAGGCGGCGAGCTTCCACCTGGGATTCAAAGGGTTCGTCAAGCATGGAGGCATGAAACTCCTGGATTCCATCTTCAAGGGGAAATCCTAGCCTCAATGTCCCGTCTTTTCCATCTCATCCTGGCGACGGCTCTCCTGACCGCCGGGATTCGGCGCACGGAGGCCGCGCCGACCCGTTCTGCGGTACGCATCCAGGTGTTTCCCGGCCATTCGCCTTCGGGCGACCGCACCATCCTGCAGGCCGCCTTGGACTCCCTCAAAGCCCTGGGAGGCGGGACCCTCGCCCTGGCGGCGGGACTATACCGGATCGAAAACGTCCAGAACGCCATTGTGTGTGACAGCTGCCGGAACATCTCCGTGGTGGGCACCGGGGCTTCCACCGTGCTTCGGGCGGAGCCGGGAACGGACGGAGCGGACGCATTCTTCCTGTTCCGCCATGCCGCCGGCATAACCTTCCGCAACCTCCGTATGGAAGGTCTTCCACTCCCCATGGAAGCCTGGGAAACCAACCAGGAATACCATGGCGGCATCCGCTTCGCTGAGAGCCTGGATATCCGTATCGATAGATGCTCATTCCGCGGCTTCTTCACCGGGGCGATCATATTCCAGGCCGGTACGCGCGGATTCTCGGTCACGGATTGCAGGTTCGACACCGTTTCGTACCGTTTAAAAGGGGATTACGGGGCCATCTCCATCGAGACGGGCTCGGGAAGGGGGTCGGTGCTCCGGAATCGTTTCGCCGGAACCACCCATAGCGCCATATCCGCATACAACTCGGACAGCCTGGAAATCCTGCGCAACCGGGCGGATTTCGATCTCCGTTCTGCCTATACCATGGGAGTTTTCGCCCCGCAGGGTCTGAGTCGTTCAATCATATCCCGCAACCGGTTCACGGGCGTGGCCAATGAGGGAGTCGTCCTGAATTCCGGCGAAAAGGGAGTCATCGGAAACCGTATCGAACGCAATGTGCTGAACGGGCGTTTCGCGGGCGTGGCCATCAATGACGGGCGCTTCGGGTGCGATCAGGATGCGGCCCTCGACAACGTCATCTATGGAAACGAGATCACCGGAGTAGGGACCGATTCGGTGCAGCACGCGATCTTGCTGAACCATGCCGCGCGAACCGTGGTGCACGGGAATAGCATCCGCCGATGCCATCGCGCCGTGAGCATCCAGAACTGTTCTTCGGATACGCAAACGATCCGGAATTCGATCCAGTGAGAACGGAAACCGCCCCTGTAACCGCGAAGCCGCGACGATCCCTTTACCATTCCTTGACGGTCTTACTCGGGAACAAGTATATTTACCATTGGATATTGCGCTTTGCAAATCACAATTTTGAATGGTTCTCACGAGTCCCGCCATTCGCGAATCCGAATCAGAGACGTTTCTCCGACACCACCAGGTTCCATTAATGTTGCGAAATATGGGGCCAATCCTCGCTCCCCCCGGTCTTTCCTTCCCAGCCCATCAAACCCCTCGAATGAGGGCTGAACCATGCCTAAGGTAGTCGTCACTGGCGCTTACGGATTCATCGGCCGCCATGTTTCGCGCCACTTTTCAAGAGCGGGATGGACCGTGTCCGGCATGGGCCACGGAAGCTGGTCCCATGACGAATGGAAGCCATGGGGCTTGGGAGAGTGGCATTATTGTGATATCACTTTGGAAACCCTTTTGACCTATGCTGGCGAACCGGATGCCATCGTCCACTGCGCCGGCAGCGGGTCGGTCGCCTTCTCCATGACCCATCCGCTCCAGGATTTCGGCCGCACGGTCACCACCATGCAATCTGTCCTGGAATTCGTCCGGTTGCACTCCCCGAAAACCAAGGTCGCCTATCCCTCCAGCGGAGCCGTTTACGGCAAGGTGGAAACCCTTCCCATCCGGGAGGATTTCCCAATCCTTCCGACATCGCCCTACGGAGTGCATAAATACATGGCCGAGGAGATATGCCAATCCTACGCGCGCCATTTCGGATGTGCCATCTCCATCGTGCGCCTCTTTTCCGTTTACGGGCCTGAACTCAAGAAACAGCTGCTCTGGGATGCCTGCAATAAAATCCGCTCCGGGGATGTCCGGTTCGCGGGAACGGGCGAAGAACTGCGGGATTGGCTGCATGTCGAAGATGCCGCCGCCCTGTTGTATGCCGCCACCGAACGCGCCCGGACGGAATGCACCGTGGTAAATGGAGCGTCTGGATCGGGGGTCAGAGTGCGCGATATCCTGGTCCACCTCATCGGTTGCTGCGGCAAGGACCTTAAGCCCTCCTTCAGCAATGTGTCCCGGGCGGGAGATCCTCCCAAATTCGTGGCCGACATTGCATCCGCGGGCGGATTGATGGGATGGCTGCCCGCGATCCCATGGCAAACGGGGATCCGGGACTATGTGCATTGGTTCGAAAGTGAAATGTCATGATCCGGGTGGGTTTCGCGTTCTTCTTCACCGACCAAAGCTGGCTCGGAGGCATCAATTACTTCCGCAACCTCCTGCAAGCCGTTCATGACCTGCCGGAGGGGAGGATCCAGCCCGTAATCCTGACCGGATTCAATACCGATCCCGGTTTGATGAGGGATTTTCCTCCCATCCGGATCCTGAAAACCCGCATGCTCGACCACAAGCATCCCATGAACCTCTTGCGCAAGGCGATCAAGGCGGCGACCGGTTTCGATCTGCTTCTGGAAATTCTTTGCCGCAGGCATGGCATCAACGTGCTTTCGCATTCGAAATTCCTCCGTCCGGGATCCAAGGTGAAAACCCTGGCCTGGATTTTCGATTTTCAGCACAAGCATTTCCCGGAATGGTTCGACGCTCGCGAGATCAAAAGGCGGGATTCCGAATTCGCAAGGGCTTGCCGCCATAGCGACCGCGTCATCGTGAGCAGCCGGACGGCCCAGGCGGATCTGGCCGCCTTCCATCGGGATTATACGGGCAAATCCCGGGTGCTCAATTTCGTGGCCGGCATCCCGAAAATCGATAATGCCCTGGATTCCGGAAAACTCGGGGAGGAGTACCGGCTTCCCGGGAAATATTTCCATGTGCCCAATCAATTCTGGATCCATAAGAACCATCGCGTCCTGGTGGAGGCTCTGGCGGTTTTGCGGAAAGATGGCCGCGCGGTGCATCTGGTCGCCACCGGCCATACCCATGACAACCGGCATCCCCGTCATTTCGAAGAGTTGATAGGATTCGCCAAACAGGCTGGCGTGGAAAAGGAATTCCAGGTGCTGGGTATTGTCCCTTACGGGATCATGCGCACCATCATGGAGAATTCCGTGGCCGTCCTCAATCCTTCCCTATTCGAGGGATGGAGCACTACGGTGGAAGAGGCGAAGTCCCTCGGCAAGCATACCATCCTCTCCGCCATTCCCGTCCATCTGGAGCAGGCCCCCGAACGCGGCGACTTTTTCGATCCGGGGGATCCCGCAGCTCTGGCCGAGACAATGTGGAAGGTCTGGAATGGATACGATAAAGCCGCGGACCGTTTGGCCATGAAGCTTGCCGAGCGGGCCCTCGAGGGCCGGCTGCGTCGATTCGGACTGGAATATCAGGCGATCGTCCTGGAGGTTGCAGGCCGCGACCGGTAACATCACGGCCCGGCCGGTCCATCAATTCAAGGTGAAGGCCACGGCCGTATTTCCCTCGACCGGCCCGACCAGATTTCCCGCCAAATCCATGAGGATCTGGAAATTGATCTCCAATACATGGTACCGCGCATCCACCCCGGGCGGGACCCTGAGGATGATTCGCGCGGTATTGGGCGTCAGCCAAGAATAAGTGTCGAAAATGACCGGACTGGACTCCCCCAAGCCCCACATGAACAATCGGGCTTGGGGGGATCGGGTCGTGTCGAGAGGTTCCAATTCCATAAATTGGTTGGATCGCAGTCTCAGGACAAAGTCCACCAACATGTCGCTGGTTCCCGATGAATTGTCCATGGATTGATTCCCCAGCCTCTGCAATTGGCTTTGGTCCTTGCTGATGCGGGGACGGACATTGTCCTTAAGAGTGAGCTCCATCGCCTCGGAAAACCGTCCCCGGTACATCCCATTGCGGGGGATGATCATATGTCGCCTTTGCAGCGGCGCGTAATTGACGGGTCCCTGGGCGCTGTAGAATGTGTTCGGCATAGTCGTCACGGAGGTGAGCGACCACAAGGCGCGGTTGTCTTCCCGGGTATAAACCTCGTACTGGGTCGCGCCGGGAACCGGGGTCCATGTGAGGTTGTAGCTGGAGGCGGAATTGTCCATATCGGTGGTCCCCCCAAGGCTCCCGAAAAAAGAAGGCGAGATCCATACCGAGTCCACGGCCTCGAGCGCTCCCCCCGTAGGCGAAGGAGTCATGAGGATGATGGCGCCGCCGAAGTCCTGGTTTCCGGAGAGGGAGGTCCCGATCGTGTCCTTGAATCCCGAAAGGTGGATGGTAACGCTCCGATCAACCGGCCAGCCGCTTTGGAAGGGTTCGACCGTCAGAACTTTGCCGCCTTCTCTCCAACCATGCTCGAGGGCGATTTCCTGGGTTTGGATCATTTCGTTCTCCCGGGGACTGGAAACGGAAAATGCCTTGATTGCGTGCTCTGCCAAGGCTCCAGTATCGATGGCGCCCGAAAACCGAATTTCCACCTTGTCTTCAGGCTTTACCTTGACCTCCATGGGGGTCAAGATGAAAAGTGCACCGGACACGGAGGACTCCATCACCAGGGAACTCATCCGGTATTTCTCGCCGGCTACGAGACCGCTGCCATCCGATTGAAAGGGCCCGAGCCGGTAATTAACGCCGGCGCGCGTTTCCGTTGGCACGCTCAGCGAATAGCCGACTGCCTCCGGCAGGTCGGAAAGGATGAACTCGCCCGTCGCCGAAGTCTGGGTGGTGCGGAAGGGTTCGGTGAAGATGACCGGAAGGCGGAGTTCGATCCGGGCGTTCGCCACCGGCTCCAGGGCGCTATCCCTGTCGATCGGCTGGAGATAAAGGCGTCCCGTCAAGGCCGCCCCCAGCTTGTGCATCTCAATGGTCCGCACCAAGGTCTTGATCGCGGCCTGGGATTCCCCCGACTCGGCCGTCACCTCTTCCACCTGTCCCGCGTAACCCGCCATGGACACGTGGATCAGGGAAGCGCCCTCCCCCAGGGAATCCAGGCGTATGATGCCATCCTTTCCGGCCGCGCCCTTGCCGCCGTCCAGCAGGGATGCTTCGGCACCCGCAAGGGGAAGCCGGGTCCGCGCATCCTGGACCTTGAGGACCAGACGGAAAACCGTCCCCAGAACGGGAGTGGCGATCCGGACGGTATCCCTGACCACGATCGGCGACAAAGGGGAATCCTCCTTATCGCATGCTATTAATCCGGCAATGGAAAGGAAGCACAGGATAAGAAGCGGAATGGATCGGATCATTCATCTCTCCGGGGTTGGTTGGTAAATCAAGTATCGAATAGCGTGCTTGGACAATCTAGATTCTCCCGCATGATTTCCCCGGAGGGGGGAGGAAATTCCGGTGAAAAGGTCCGGAGGGGGCCGAAGCATATCAGGGAAGGTTGAGCGAGTCCGCGAAAATCGCGGAAAAAGCTTTCGCGCCGTGCCTGTTGAGATGTCCCGTGTCCCGGAAGTAGGCGTGCTCCCGCAGGCGATCATTGAAATCGATAAAGCGTACGGTGGGATGATCTCGTAACAGGCTGTCGATGCTGGCCCTGAAGCCGGGAATATCCCAGGGTCGTGCAAGCTCCGGAATCACCGGCATGAAGAACAGCCGCAACGCGACCCCGCGCGCTTCCGCAAAGGCGCAGATGTCGGCGAGATCCCGTAGCTTGGCTCCGTCGGTCTTCAAGGGCTCTTCCGCGTAACTGGCCAGAACCTCATCGATCTGAGAGGCGGAAACCACCTTATCATTGACGCTCAATCCGCCCAGACCCATGGCCGTCCGCATCAGCCGGGCCTTGACCGCGTTGAAGCGCAGGAGGGGGATGCCCTTCATGAACCAGTAATCGCGACGGGAATCCTTCATCTCTTCCCTGAAAAAGGCGTTCATGACGGGCCTGTCGAGCAAGGGCAGCCAGCTGCGGTAGCCCTGCTCGCCGTATTGCTCGCTCAATTGCCAGGGGTCGACGCTCATCCAGATCGTCGTCGCCCGCCCGCTTTCGACCAGGTGCGACTCGGCCAAGTGGGCCGCCATCTTGAGGTCCATGCCTTGCGAGGCCAGGAATGCGGCGCCGCCGGCGACCGACGCGTCCACCTTCCTTCTCATGATCCCCTGTTCCACTCGGGAGTTCCCCACCACCAGGATGCCTGCATCGGCGGAGTAGTCCTGGGATTTCAGAAACAGGAGCATGGCCGCTCGGTACGCCAGGAAATGAACGCCCACGACCAGGGCCGCCAAGAGCAACCCATCGAGCACGCGATTCCTTTTTTTCGGGGCGTCCATGTCAGAATTGGAAATAGATGAATTGCATGATGTCGAAATTTCCGAGCAGGAAGAAAAGGTTTCCGAACAAGGCGTACATTGTGTAGCGCAGGACCCGGTTGGAGGGAAAAACCAATCGGTTGCCGGGCGCCCGCTCCTGCATGACGTTGATCGTGAAAATGAAAAGCAGGAGGCAACCCGCCAAGAACGCATTCTGCGTATCGACCGTCAAGCGCAAATCCCGGAGCAGGACCGCGTCCCTCGCGATCCTTCCCAGGATGGCGAAGGCGGAAGAAAGATCCGACGCCCGGAAGAAGACCCAGGTGATCAGGACAAGGTGGAAGGTCACGAGGATGTTCACCCACTTGGCCAGGCCGGGTCGCGAGTCCAGCCCGAAAAGTACTCCCAGGCGATGGCGAGCGGGGGCCAGTAACTGGGAAGCGACTAGGTAGACGCCGTTCAGCCCGCCCCAGACCACATAGGTCCAGTTCGCGCCGTGCCACAGGCCGCTGACCAGGAACACGATGAGCAGATTTACGTGGGTCCGGGTGGGACCCTTCCGGTTTCCGCCCAAGGGGATGTACACATAGGACATGAACCATGTGGACAGGGAGATATGCCAGCGTTTCCAAAACTCCTTGACGGAGGTGGCGAGGTAGGGCCGGTTGAAATTCTTCATCAGGTCGAATCCCATGACCTTGGCGGCGCCGATGGCGATATGCGAATAGCCGGAAAAGTCGCAATAGATCTGGAAAGCGAAGAAGTAGGTGGCGACCAGCAGGGTCAGGCCCGAATGCCTTTCCGGCCGGGTGTAGACCTCGTTCACGATCACGGCCAGGGTGTCGGCCACGACCACCTTCTTGAAAAGCCCGTAGCACATCTGTTTGAGTCCGTCCGACACCCGTTCCCAATCCCAGATATGCTTTTCCCGGAACTGGGGTAGGATATGGCCCGCCCTCTCGATCGGTCCCGCGACCAGTTGCGGCCAGAAGGATGAGAACAGGGCGTAAATCCCGATGTTCCGCTCGCTCGGTACCTTCCCGTAATAGACATCGACCACGTAAGCGATGGATTGAAAGGTGTAGAAGGAAATACCCACCGGAAGCAGCAGATCGAAATGGGTCCCTTCGAACGGGACCCCCATCTTCGGCAGCCAATCCACCAGAGAGTTGTTGAAGAAGTTGAAATACTTGAAGGTGAACAGTACGCCGAGGTTGGAAACCAGGCTCATCACCAGGTACTTGCGCCTGCGCTTGCGGACCAGGACATCGTCGAGGCCCTGGATACGGCCCATCATGTAGCCCGAGGCGTAGTCGACAATGGTGGTGAAGGCCAGCAGGATGGCGTACTCGGGCTTCCAGCACATGTAGAAGTAATAGCTCGCCGAGAGGAGCAGCAGCCATCTCCATTTATGGGGAGTGGAGAAATAGAGGAGTACGACTATCGGGAAGAAAATGAGGAAATGAATCGAATTGAACAGCATGGGGAGTCAGGGAATGGCCGGCGGGGGAAAGGGTGCTGCGGTGGCGGCTTGGGAGGCGTTTCTGGAAGCCGCGAAAAGACATGCGATCAAGAGGAAGGGACAGACCACCTCGGGATAGTCCAGGTAATCGTCAAAAAGCATGTTGAAGGAGAAGAAGCTCAACAGGAACACCCCGGACCCGACCAGATTGCTTCCGACCTTCCCGACCTTCAGGAAGAACCGGCCCAGCAGCGCCACGAAGAAGGCAAATCCCAAAAGGCCCGTCTCCAGGAGCACCGTCAGCATGCTGTTCCAGGGGACCCCGAGGATCGAATTGCCCTGAACTCCCGCTTCCAGGTTGTACGTGTCCACCAGGTGGGTTCGGGTATCGGGGCTGGCGAACAGTGACATCAGGATTTCCTTGAACGGCATTTGGGAATAGTTCTCGAAATTCGTGAGGACGGCGAACCGGTTCATGAAATTGCCCAGGCCATTGCCGAAGAAAATGGCGAGCGGCCTGTCGGGGAAGACCGTGCTTGCGAGATGCAGGTAGATGTTCAGTTTGGGCGTGAAGGTGAAGTGGTAATTCAGCGCCAACAGGTAGGCCGCATAGGATACGTTGTACATCAATTCATTGACCATGCCGCCCAGGGCGGCGATGGCGAAAATGGCACCGAGCTTGAGGGTGCGGTTGGACTGCCGAGTCAGGAAAAGCGCCACCGCGCCGGCGCCGAAGACGGACAGGACCGTCGTCATGGAAGTACTCAGCACGAGCACCGAGGCGTTGAACGCCGCGGACGCTGCGGGGATGAAGGCCCGGCGGCGCGAATATTGCAAGAGCGCCAGGGACAGGAGCATGCCTGCGCGCACCGCATTGGTACGGCCTTGCGAGAAATTGTTCGACATGATGAGTCCGGCGAAACCCTGGATGGGATCCCCGGCCCCCTTCCACAGGAGTTCGATGAGGACAGAAGGCATGTTGATGGCCAGGTCGGCGATCAGGATGAACAGGATAGCATCATCCCTGTCCTCTTCGGACATGGCGGATATCACCCTGCCGACCATCAGGCCGAAGAGGAGCAGCAAGGTCAGGTAACCCGAATAAAGGAGAAAGAGAAGGATGTTTTCCGACCGCATCACCCATGTTACCATGAGGACGGCGAGGTAGATCGCCAGGATGACCATCCAGTTCGCCATGGGCTTGGCCGGGATACGCTCCCGCAACACCATCAGACCTACCATGACGATGAAAAGGAAAAGGGAGGCGAATGACCCCAAAGGCTGGAAGGAAAGCAACAACACGCCGCCGATGGGCAGCAAACCCGCGGACGGCAGGGCGATCCGGAGCTTGCCGAAGCGCTTCGAGTCGATCCTCATGGATAGCCTCCTTCCGGAAGCGTCACTGGACCTTTCCCTATACCGTTCAGACGGGGTAAATCCATGCTTTCCTATCCAGGTAGGCGATGGTCAAAAAGCATAGGATGCATAACAGCGCGAACGCCGGAACCACCGATTTCAACTTGGTGGGAAAAATATGATGGAGGGGCACATAGGCGGGTTCTATGACGACCAGCTGATCTTGCCGTTGATCCATCTGCACGCGGAGCTCTTCGCGCTGCTTGACGGCCATGAGGTACTTCTCCTCGGCCAACTTCTGATCCATGGTCAGAAAGCCTCTTTTCTGCAGCAGGGCCGGGGAGCTGGCTCCCAGGTTTTCCGCCAGAAAGTTGCGCACCCGGTCCGAGGACGTCTTCATCTCGTCGTGGTAATTGTCCACCAGCGAGTTCACGAATTCCAGGCGCTTGTTGGTGTTCTGTCTTTTCTTCTCGCGGATGTTTTTGTCCAGGCCGGCGAAAACGCTATCGGCCAGGAACCTGGAAAATTCCGGAGTGGAAGTCTTGGCCTCCAGGCTGAACAACCCATCGGCGTCTTTTTTCAGCGTATAGAGTGAGGTGACTGCGCCATGGAAGGCGTGACTCGTGTCGTTCCGGTACACCTCCCCTTTCACCAGGATCTGCGTCAGGGTCGAATCCCCGCGGCGTACGCCCCTCAACTGATCGGAGAGTTCGCGGCTTTCGGCGTACTTTTCGATGTGAGTCAGGTAAGGGGAGGATTCTCCTCCCAAGTCCAGACCGCCTGTGAGCATCGCGAACTGCCCCATGCGCCCTAGCTTGTTCTGGCCGGAGTCGCTAGTGAAAACCACGGTGGAGGAGTATAGCCGTTTGGCCAGCTTGTAATGCGCGAAACCCAGGGCAAGGCCCGTCACGGCTGCGGCCAGCACCCAGGTCTTGCGGCGGTAGATCGCCTTGACCAGGCTTGGCAAATCGATTTCCAAGGCCTTCTTAGTTTCCATTCGGACTGACTCCCTTGAACCGTTCGAGTAGCATCGAAAGAGTGATGTATCCCGCCGTCCTGGCCCATCCGAAAGCGCCCACCAGGATTTCCGCCGGGTTGCCCCTTTTCCGGAGCATGGAAAGGTACAGCCTCCACTTCGACAGGAACCGATGGTACGATTGTCCCACAGGGTCGTAGTGGACCACCGGAAAATCCAGGTAAACGGATCGGGCCCACTCTGGCCGCTTCACATATCCGAGGATCCAATCTCGATCCGAAAAGATGCCCAGGCTCTCATCGTAGAATCCGAACGTGTCGAAAACGGCCCGGTCGATGACCATGGTCTGGTGGCAAGGCACCCTGCCGCGGAACACCTGCCATGGGCCGTGAATGCGCTCGCCGAGGGACCGCTCCGGAAATCCCGGTACGCTGCCGATGATGTACTTGCCGTAAGCGAAGGGGACGTCGCCCTTTCCCATGGCCTTCGCGATGCGTTCCAGGACATCGTTACTGTAATAGGCATCACCGGCATTCAGGAACATGCAGTGCCCGGAGGCGACCTTGCGTATCGCCAGGTTCATAGCATTGTGGATCGATTTGTCCCGTTCGGAATGCAATTCGAGATTGGGGTAGTCCAGAGACTTAAGCCATTCCAAGGTGCCGTCGGTGGATTGTCCCTCTTGGACGAGCCATCGGAAATCCTGGCGGGTCTGGGAAACCAGGCTCGCATAAGTCTTCTTCAGCGCCTGGAGGTTATCCTTGACAACAGTAATGATGATCAATTTGATATCCACTTTAATGATAGAAATAGGAATAAAGTAGAGGGTAGGTGGGGGGCCAGAAAGCCGGTATTGCGGATTTCCTAGCGGAAATCCCGATTTGGGATTCCTTTTTGTTTAAGTATATTTATCCTCGAATCTCGTAAAAATAGCATTTCGCTCCCGGCCTGGCATGTCCCTCTCGAGAAAACTAAACCTTGGCCTTAAGAAGGTTTTGGGATCAAGGCTTGCGAGGCCGCGGCCCGTCGAAATCGATCTGTCCGGATGCCGCAAGGTCCTGGTGCTGGAAATGTGGGGGTTGGGCGATGTCGTGTTCGCCGCTCCGGCGATCAAGGCCCTCATGTCCCATGGCGCAGGCTGCACCGTCGACCTCCTCGTCCAACCGTCCTCCAAGCCGCTTCTCGATCTGCTCGGTCTCGGAGTCAAACCGGTTTTTTTCAAGTTTCCATGGACCCGGTTCACCAACAAGTACAATCCAGCGGATTACCTCCGGCCCTCCCTCTGGAAGCTTATCCGGAAATTGCGGGCCGAGCGCTACGATCTGGTCCTTTCCGTAAGGGAGGACCCGCGCGACGCCTTCTTGGCGCGCCTTATCTCACCGCGGCATTCCCTCGGCTATGCCGCATTCGGTTCCGGACTTTTCCTGTCCAGCTCCATCAAGGCAGGGAAAAGCCATAAGACCGAGGCCTGGTTCCACCTACTCGCCTTTCTTGGTGTTCTCGAAGCCCCTGCCCAGGCCTTCGGCAAATTGCGAACGGAAATCCGCGCGCGCCTTCCCGCCGTGGCCCCGGAGGAGGGAAAGCGCATCATCCTCCACTGCAGCGCGCGCAACCCCGTCCGCAACTGGGGCGTCGAGCGTTTCGTCGAGCTCGGAGGCCTTCTTGAAAAGGAAGGCTATCGGATCCTCTGGTTGTCCGATTCCAATTCATCCTCCAGCGCAGCCGTTCCGGAGCGGTGGGAGCGGATGGCCGGAGGCCTCGCGGAGATCCTGGCCATCATCGCGTCATGCGACCTCTACATCGGCAATGACGGGGGATTGATGCACATGGCGGATCTGGTTGGCGCTAGGATCTGCGCCGTATTCGGTCCCACGGACCCGTCTTTGTTCTTCCCCTACGGTCAGCCCCACTCCATCGTCTTCCTGCCCGTGGTCGCCTGCCGACCGTGCTTCGACTATTGCATCTACTCCAGACCCATCTGTTTCGACGGCATCACGGCCCTTGACGTGCGTGCCAAGGTTCTCAAGATCCTCTCCGCCCCCGCAGCGCAAAGCCCAACCGCGAAATAAAACCCGCGCCTGTGATCCGCCCAAATCGCACCCAAGGCAAGCCAGGCAGCCCCTAAACGCGGGATCGGCTCCCGTTCCGATTGTCCGAAATCGCAATGTTTTTTAATTTCCTCCCTCCCAAGCCGATACGACCGACGTCAATCAAAGAGGTAGAATGAGCGTAGCCATAATCACCGGATCCGCAGGGCTGATTGGATCGGAAGCGGTTCGATTCTTCGCCGGCCAGGGCCTCCGGATAGTCGGTATCGACAACGACATGCGGAAGTTCTTCTTCGGGGCGGAAGCTTCCACTACATGGAACCTGCAAAGGTTGGAATCGGAAGTGAAGGGCTACGCCCATAACAACCTCGACATCCGCGACAATGACGGCATCCGGGCCTTGTTCGCCCGTTACGCCAAGGACATCGTCCTCATCATCCATACCGCCGCCCAGCCGTCCCATGACTGGGCCGCCAAGGATCCCCAATCCGATTTCACCGTGAACGCGAACGGCACCCTGAACATGCTTCAGGCCGCGCGGGATTTCTGCCCGGAAGCCACCTTCCTGTTCACCTCCACCAACAAGGTATACGGGGACCTTCCCAACGCCCTTCCGCTCCTGGAACTGGAAAGGAGGTGGGAAATCGATTCCAAGCATGCCTACCACCCAGGCATCGCCGAAAACATGAGCATTGATCAGAGCAAGCACTCCCTGTTCGGCGCCTCCAAGGTGGCCGCCGACGTGCTGGTCCAGGAATATGGCCGGTATTTCGGCATGAAGACCACGGTTTTCCGCGGGGGCTGCCTCACCGGCCCCAACCATTCCGGCACCGCCCTGCACGGATTCCTGGCCTACCTGATGAAATGCGCTGCCACCGGCAACGCCTACACCATCTTCGGATACAAGGGCAAGCAGGTGCGGGACAACATCCATTCGACGGATCTCATCTCTGCCTTCGACGCCGTGTTCCGGGATCCGGTCTCGGCCGAAGTCTACAACATGGGCGGCGGCCGCGAGAGCAACTGCTCCATGATCGAAGCCATCGACCTGTGCGAAAAGATCACGGGCCGCAAGATGAACTACAGCTACTCGGAGGACAACCGCAGCGGCGATCATATCTGGTACATCAGCGACCTCCGCAAGTTCAAGCAAAGGTATCCCGCATGGCGCATCCTTTACGACGTGCCGCGCATCCTCCAGGAGATCTACGACTTCAACCGGGAACGCTGGGCTAAGGCCGCATGATCGACTTCGGCAAGCACCCCATCCTTGGCGTCAACGTCCATGCGGTGGATTACGAGCGGGCCGTCTCCACCATCGTCGCAGCCGCCGCCCAAGGTCGCCCCTTCGCTGTGAGCGCATTGGCCGTGCACGGGGT
>JALYSE010000068.1:16746-19181 GCA_030854955.1 Fibrobacterota bacterium
GTCATGACGGGATTCCAGGATCCTGCCCATTCTCGCCGCCTCAACGGCCTGGACTTGGTGGTCCCGGATGGCCAGCCTGTCCGCTGGGCCTTGAAATGGCTCCATGGCAAGTCGCTTCCCGATCGCGTCTACGGACCCAACCTCACCCTCTATACCGCCAAGGCGATGGCCGAAGCGGGCCTGGGCCTCTACCTCTACGGCAGCACCGCCTCCGTGCTATCCAGGTTTTCGGAAAACCTGAAGATCAAATTCCCGGGCCTGATCATCGCGGGAAGCGAGCCTTCCAGATTCCGCCGACTGGACGTCAAGGAGCGGGCGGAAGTGATCGGACGCATCAAGGCTTCCGGAGCCAAGGCCGTTTTCGTGGGCCTGGGTTGTCCGCGCCAGGAGGTCTGGGCCTTCGAGTACCGTCAGGACCTGAGCATGCCCATCCTCGCAGTTGGGGCCGCCTTCGATTTCCACGCGGGCACCCTGCCCCAGGCACCCCGCTTCATGCAGGACCGCGGCCTGGAATGGATATTCCGGTTGGTGCAGGAGCCCAAGCGGCTCTGGCACCGCTACGTGATCCTCAATCCCATCTACCTGTGGAATGTGCTGAAGCAGAAGCTACGGATCAAGTCGCTCGCGCCGGCGGGGCCGAACGGGACCGAGCCGCTTGAGTACTATGGGTAACGCGCAGTCTACTCATAGATCGTGAACGCGTTCAGCAGGGGCGGGAGGCGTGGCTTCGGCGATGTCGAAAGCCTTGGGCAGGGTCAACGTGTACCATAGCCGACGCCCATGAATGTCCCAATCCCCAGTGTCGATGTCGGCTGGGATGTGGAAAATGGCTTACCAGCCGTGTCAATGATTCTGCATAGGTAGGGACCCAGGGATTAAAGTTGGCCTTGGAGGTGGGGAGCTTATCCGTCCCCTTCTGGAGCCAGACCGTAAGGGGCCCCCCTGCGCCCCCATTCACCAGGTGACTAGGGTCGAAACGGAAAAGCGGCTACCCTCTGCATCCGCCACCCAGGCGAGGCTCCCGGCCAAGTATTGCCCGTAGAGAACCCGCACCGAGGTCTCGAATATCCGTTGTGAGAAAACATTTTCTGCGAGGTGCGTCTTGGTCATTCCGTCCACCGCATCCTCATGGATGGTTCCCAAGGTTCCCGAGCGTCCCCGGCCCTTGTCGAACCACTGGAATCGCTCGCGGAACTCCAGCCATCTCCAGGGGCGGAGGGACACTTGGGTTTCCCAGGTGCGGGAATCCGGCCCCAAACGGCTCGCGCTCGGGACGTTGAAGTGCTTAAAGCTCGTCTGCGGCTGTCTTCCGTTGTAAGTCCATGGTTCCACGTGGCCGTACTCCATGACCAGGTCGGCGTCCAGCCAATGAAGCGGGGATGTCACCTGGAAACCGGCCAGTCCTGCCCAACGATTCTCCCAGAAATCGTCGAAAAAGGAGGTGGGACCCAGCAGGTCATCGATGAATAATTCACCCCAGACGGAAACGTTCCGGATCCCGGCGAACAGGAAGTCGAATCCCATGGCGGAATTGTCCGGGCCGCCGATGCCGGATTCCACGAAGGTCAGGGGCACCAGGGGCAGAAAATACCTTGGGTCGGGTCCCCGATCCTGGTAGATGACAATATCGTTGAAGCCGATGTTCAGGGAGCGCAAGGGACGGAATTCGAAGCGGTGGAGGTTGGCGTACTTTTCAATCTTATGGTCGGTATCGGTCATGCGCAGCAGATGATTGTCCAGAGACAGCCAGGGAGCGAAATCGATGCGCGCCTCCAGCAACCAATAGGGCGGGGTATCCCGCGTTGCCATCAGGGAGGTGAAATACCCCGGACCCATATGGACACGATCGCGGCCCGCCTTCAGGGTGATGCCCCAGGGGAGCCCGGCAAGCACGTAGCTTTCGAACCGGTTGAAGGATCGGTCCATGAGAAGGCTGTCTCCGGCGCCCTTCTCCACAGAATAGGTCTCCCCCATTTCCGGGCTGAACTGGTGTGTGAATTGCGATTTGTCCGTGTATTCGGTGTAGACCATTCCACGGCTGAAAAAGGAGAGGCGATCCCCGAGCCGGCCATACACCTTGCCGCCCACGCCCGCGAGCGTGGCGCCGTCATTGGAGTCCGCATGGGATTCCCCGCGCCAGCCGGCCTCCATTGCGGGCGAAATGAACAGGGAATGGCCGCGCGCGCTGTCCGACCATTGCTGCCATTCCCGGCGCTGGACGGGAAGATACATGAGCAAGGAGGCAGAATCCGCGGAACGGATCGATTGCGGCCCGAGGTATCCCACCAGGGATCGATCGGTTTGCGGGAACGCCTGGGTAGGCATCAGGGATGCCGAACGGGTCTGGATGCGACGGAGAGTTTCGAAGAGGGGATTGTCGGCGGCGATATCGAGAACGGGTTTATCGGCTGCCAATGGCGACAGGATGACCAGGG
>JALYSE010000282.1 GCA_030854955.1 Fibrobacterota bacterium
GATGACGAAACCCAAGCCGGCGAAATCCGGTCCCAGCCGGGCCATGGCTCCCTTGGCGATTTCATCGCGGCGGGCGTCTACTTCGATATAGGCGAGCTTCTTCTCGGCCAGGTATCCACTGATGGAGGGCACCAGCATACTGATCAAGGCTTCGCGCAAATCCGAGACCAAATAGGAATCCCGCGCCCCGACCACGTTCAGGAAAAACTTTTCCGGCTCGACGATTTGGCATGCGAAGTTCCCGAAGGCTTTGAGCGACACCGGGAACCCGAATTCCGGATCCTGATATTTGATGGGCGCGGCGGTGCCCCATTTCTGGTTCAAGATGCGGGTCTTGCGGAAAAAATACAGGCCGGCCTTGTGCTCGCTTTCGAAGAACTGCATGCTCTTGGTGAGCGTGGTCCAGAAGGGGATGTTGGCGGTGTCGAGATCGATCATCCCTTCGCGATCCAGCACATTGCGGATCTTGCCTTCGTAAACGAAGATGCAGCCCTGTCCCGGGTTTGCGATGAGCTTGGAGGCATTCTTGATCTCGTCGCCGTTGTCGGACCATTTCCGGAAAAGCTCGTCTTCCCCCGGATTGTCCCATTCGATCACGGAACGGAGCTGTCTGCGAATCGGGTCGAAAATTCCCATCTGCCGCCTTTCTTGATAGTTGCCGCTGAATGCCCGCTTACTATATCACTGGGGAGCGGCCTTTGGGAATGGGCGGGAATCCGGGAAGGCGGGCGCGGTCCCGGTAATCTTCCAAAAACTCAGGGTGCGCCGGACGCCAAGGGCCATTCGCTCCTTAGAACCCTGCTTAGAACGCGAGGTTGCGCCCGGCCGCCGAAAACCTAACTTGCCTATGGAACGCGCCATTGTCAGGACAACCCCTCATGACTATTCCCTCCGTATCCAAGTACCCGGTCCCCGCCCGGAGCCATGCGAACCTCGATGTGCCCATCGTCGCTCCGGATTCGGACAAGGCGGAGATCCTCCGGCTCCTTTCCGCCAAGCGCTTCGCAAGCGCCACCCATATCGCGGTATGCCGAGACGGCGTCCTCATGGGAGTCATCAGGATGGAGGTGTTGCTGCCCGCCGAAGAGTCGATGCGCGCATCCGACCTCATGGATCCGGATCCGCAAAGGATCGCAAACGGCATGGATCAAGAGGTCGCAGCGTGGAAGGCCGTGCAAAGCGGAGAGACGGCCCTGGCCGTCGTGGATTCGCAAGGCCGCTTTCTGGGTTTCATCCCCCCGCTGAGCCTGTTGCGGATCCTACTCCATGAACATGAGGAGGATTTGGCCCGCCTGGGCGGATTCCTCCACGGATCGGAACTGGCCCGATCCAGCGCAATGGAATCGGTCATCAAACGCTTCGGCCATCGCTTACCATGGCTGCTGCTCGGATTGCTGGGCGCCCTGTTTTCGGCGGACATCATCGGTAGATTCGAAGGTATCCTGAAGGAGCACATCCTCATCGCCTTCTTCATCCCATCCATCGTCTACCTTGCGGACGCGGTGGGAACCCAGACCGAAACCGTAATCGTCCGTGGTATGTCGGTGGGAGTGGGCCTAAGGCAGGTTGTTGTCAGGGAATTGCTCACCGGAATATTCATTGGTCTCGGAATAGCCGCGGTGGCGTTTCCGCTGCTATTATGGCGCTGGGGGCAAGTGAATGTCGCCTTCGGGATCAGCCTCTCCATCTTCGCCGCCTGTTCCACCGCCTCCGCCACGGCGATGGTCATCCCGTGGGCGCTGAGCCGGATGGGACTTGATCCCGCCTACGGCAGCGGACCCCTGGCGACCGTACTCCAGGATGTCCTCTCCATTCTCATCTATTTCACGATCGCTACCCGGATCTTCTAGGAACGATACCCGATCAGAGCTTTGCCTTTTTCCCATTGTTTTCAAAATCTGTTGCCAATTTGAGCAGTTTTTCTGGAATTTTCCCGGGTGACAGAACGAAATCAACCCAGCCAGAATCCTGAGCAGTAAGAGGCATGTGGTTTACTTCTGCAGAATCGTCCTGTGCAAAGGTTATTCCCCCTTTTGCTTTGATTTGCTTGCATCCTTCCGTACCGTCACCATCATACCCTGAAAAAACAATGCCGATCGCTTGCGGCCCAAAGGCCTCTGCTATTGAGGTAAAAAACAGATCAACCTGATTGTTTCTCAGAATGCGGGGGGTAATGATTTTGAAGGCATTGTTCACAACGGATAGATCGGCATTCGGTGGAATTACGTAAACATGATTTCTCTGGATTGACATTCCCTCGTTAGGAACGATGACATTCATTTTCGTGTGGCGTGAAAGTATTTGCGCCAATTGACTGATGGCCGTAGGGTTCATGTGGGAAATAATGACAAAGGCCATGCCTGTTTTTGGCGGCATGACGTTCAAAAGCGCCTTATAGGCGTCTAGTGCTCCAGCTGAGCCCCCGATGCCGACAATGAAGTTAGCTGGAAGTGTTCCCATGAGCTACGTCTTTACTCCCTCGGGGGGGTAAGCGTTTTATGATTTCTCTTTTTCGGATTTTCGCTTGAGGCGCGATCCATGGGTACAATGCTGATTCCGTCATCATTCAAAACCAACTTATGGACGTCACTCGCATGGCCGGTGCCGCGAGACTTCACAATGAAAATTCCACGAATGCGTTTTTTTCCAAGTTCCTCTTCTGATTCTCTCACCACGATCCAAGTGTCGATTAAAGAGGAGACTCCGATTTCTCCGCTCGTGTCATTAAATTGGGTTGACGAAACCAGGCTTGTAAAAAAGGTTGTGATGGCTTTGGATTTTAAAAGATCTATCATGCGAGTGATCATGGACCGGATTTCCCGCTCGTCCCCCTCTCCAATGAGACTTGTCAGGGGATCAAGGACCACCGATGTTGGTTTAAAACTTTCAACGAGTTTATACAAATCGAGTAAATGCATTTCCAAGCCAAAAAAGGAAGGTCTCACGGAGACCATCTTTAAGAGCCCTTTTTTTATCCAGGGAGCAAAATGAATCCCAATTGAAGTCATGTTTTGAATGAGTTGCCCGGAAGATTCCTCATAGGAAATGAAAAGACACCGCTCACCCCGTTTACAGGTGGCTACTGCGAATGCAGCGCCAAGGCTGGTTTTTCCTGTGCCTGCCGTGCCGGAAACCAGTACCGTGCTGCCTTTGGTATATCCGGGTTTACCATAAAACAGTTTATCGAAAGAGGGAATTCCTGTTGAAACTTTTTTGGTAGTGCCTGGCTGATCAAGCCCTTCTGAATTGATCGGAATAACAGAAAGTCCTGATTCATCGATGACGAATGGATATTCGTTAGTTCCGTGATTTGAACCCCGATATTTAATGATCCGGACTCTACGGACGGCAATTTGATTCTTAACTCGGTTATCCAGCAGAATGATGCAATCAGAAACGAACTCCTCCAGGCCATGACGAGTAAAAGCCGCTAGGGTCGGCTCGCCGGTAACGATTGCCGTAACTTGCTTGTTTTTGAGCCACCGGAAAAGCCTTTTGATTTCAATTCGAAGCACACCGGTATCCGTGATTCCTGCAAAGGGGGATTCAAGAGAGTCCAATACAACGCGCTTGGCTCCAATGGAATCGATGGCATGTTCCAAACGAACCAGTAACCCCTCTAAGTTGAAGTTGGTCTGTTCAACGTCTTTGTGCTCCAGAATAACATGTTCAATCAGTATCTTTTTTCTTGCAACAAGCCCTCGTAAATCCAGACTGAGAGAAGCCACGTCCTTGTAAAGTTCACCCTCCGTCTCCTCAAAGGACATGTAGATGCCCGGTTCGTTATAATCGGTCGCGCCCTTGATAAGAAAATCAATCCCCAACAAGGTTTTTCCCGAGCCGGCGGCTCCGGAAACCAAGGTGGTTCTATGCTTAGGCAACCCACCCTTGGTAACTTCGTCTAACCCTTGGATACCGGTAAGACATTTTTCCAAGCGATCACGGTTAGTGGGGGTTGTTTTCTTGGGAGATTTCGGCATTTTAAAATCCTATTCTAGGCGTTACCGCCATGGTTTCCAAGGCTTCGGGAATCGCGACTGGATGTCCTTTGGTAAGGTCCATCCAGTCCAGCCGATCCGGAGCGGGGAGAATTCCCAGATTATGGAACTCTCAGTCGTTCGCGCCGGTTCCGACGCGTTCAGCGACCTTCATTTCGTCATTAACCTTGGTCATCCCCGCAACGTCCTTTGCGATCCTGGAGATTTCCGACTTGACGTCCTTGGACGTTACCGTGCCCAGAAGCTTGACCTCCCCTTTGTCGGTAATGATGCGGATATCGCCCGCTTCGGAGGCCACGTCCTTATCGGCCTTGAGGGCCTTGCGGATGCGGGCGGTCAGGGCCTTGTCGGCGTCGGTGGTGCTCTTGTCCAACCCGATGGCTTCACCTATGTCGCGCGTCGTTTGACGGTATTCCTCACCGACCTTGGCGGTGGCGGCCTGGGTGCCTTCCTTGATGTCACGGCTGGTCTGGCGGATTTCGCCGCGGATGGAATCTACCACGGCGCCCGTGACTTCCCTCGCACCCTGGTCGCGCGCGGACGATTCGGCTTTACGTCCCACTTGGTCGGCTTCATTGGCGGCGCCCGTTTTGGCGTCATGCCCGGCTTGTTGAGCGTCACGCCCGGCTTGGTGGGCCTCATCCGTGGCCTTGGCCGTCCCCTCCTTGATATCCCGATTGGTCTGACGTGCTTCCTCCTGGGCCTCCGCGGATGCGTCATTGGCATCCCGCTTGGCTTCCTTGTTGCAAGCGGTCAATCCGATCATCGCCGATACTGCAAGAATTGCTGCTCTCATGATCTCTCCTTTTTGGCGCGCCCTATAAAAGGGCCACGGCCTTGGTTCAGGGGTTTTCCCAAGGCGAATATATGTTTTGCGGGTAGGGAGGGAAAATAATCGATCCGACGGATGAACCTTGCCCTGTCCGGACGAAATCCTATTGGGACGTACCATGCCTGATCATCAAGGCCTGCGATAGTTGCTATTTTTCGCGACATGAATGAACTCTTCCGCTCCCGCCTGGGTTGGCTCCGAATCATCGCGTTTCTGGAAGGCGTATCCTACCTGCTTCTGCTTTTCATCGCCATGCCCCTTAAATATCTGGCCGGGCAACCGGAGATGGTCCGGAGTACGGGCATGGCCCATGGCATCCTGTTCACGGCCTATATACCCCTCGTCCTGTACGTCATGGTGGAACGGGATTGGCCGATCAAGAAGGCCGCACTCGCGATGTTCGCGTCCATCATCCCCTTCGGCACCTTCTGGGCGGAGTTCCGGCTTTTCCGGGAAACGCG
>JALYSE010000069.1 GCA_030854955.1 Fibrobacterota bacterium
CCCTAACCCCTAGCCCCTAGACCCAGCTTCCCTTACAAATACTTCTTCAGCTTCACGTTCTTCTGCGCCAGCTTCACCAGTTCTTTAAGCCTGGGCGCAAGGGCTTTGGGAAGCACGAGGGTAACCCCGCCGGTCTGCACGATGAGGAGATCGGATACTCCGAAAGCGGCCACCAAGCCGTTTTCCGAAAACAGGGTATTGTTGGATGCCTCAAGGGCCAGGCACTCCCCCACCATACGGTTGCCGGAAGCGTCGGCCTTATGCAAGCGATCAAGCGCCGACCAGGATCCGATATCGTCCCAGCTGAATCCGGGAACCACGACCCGGATACGATCGGCCTTCTCCATGATCCCGTTGTCGACGGAGATTTCGGGCACGGTCTTGTAGATTTTCTGCAGCTTTTTCGCGAATGCGGGGCTTTGGGGATTGAGGTCCCCGGCGGCCTCGAAGATGCGGGCGATTTCAGGCTGATGCTTGCGGAATTGTTCCCAGAGATAGTCGACGCGCCATGCAAACATGCCGCTGTTCCAGAAAAACCGGCCCGATTCCAGGTAAGTCTGAGCCGTGGCCCGGTCGGGTTTCTCCACGAACCGTTTCACCGCAAAGCTGTTCAGGCCTTCCACCTTGCGGCCATCGCCGTCCGACTCGATATACCCGAATCCCACTTCCGGACGATCGGGCTTGATGCCGAAGGTGATGAGGGAATTTCCCTCCTTGGCCACGGCCGATGCGGCCCTCATGGCCTGGGCGAATTTTTCCGGCGGCGCGATGGCATGATCAGCAGTCAGGACCAGCATGACTCCCTTTGGATCGACGCGCTGGATGAGCCGGCAGGCCAAGGCGACCGCCGCAGCGGTATTTCGACCCAATGGTTCGGCGACTATCTCGACCCCGGCCCTTTTTCCCATCAGCTTTTTGATCGGCTTCTCTAGGTTTTTGCCGATGATCAGACGGACCTTGACCCCTTTTTTGAATTTGCGAAGGTTGTCCAGGGTATCTTCCAACATGGTTTTTTGGGTCACCAGGGGCAAAAGCTGCTTGGGGTGCTCGGAGTTGCTATAGGGCCAAAAGCGTTCGCCTTTGCCGCCGGCCATCACGATGGGGTGAATCATAAGGGGTATTCTATCCGAAAAAGGGTGGAAAGAGTAGGAAAAGAGCGAATAAAGGTACTGCCAATGGAAGGTAAATCCAACCCCGGAAAGGACATAGGTCGATCCAAGAGACGCGTAGAATTGCGGGGCCGCTTGTATTATAATAAGGGTATTACAAAAAGGTACAACCCAAGCGCTTTTCTAACGGGCGTAATCAGGAAAACCGATGAAATCCAACAAATTCACAAGCCATCCCAAGGAGGAAGAGGGTCCGGTGAAAGAGTTCGTAGATCTTCACATGCATTCCACTTTTTCCGACGGAGCGCTCCAGGTTAAGGACCTCATCGACCTCTGCCGGGTCCAAGGGCTTTCCGCTATCGCCATCACCGACCATGACAACATAGATTCGTTCGAAGAGGGCAAGGAATACGCCCTCGCCCAGGGAATCGAATACATTCCCGGGGTGGAAATCAGCTCGGCCGTGGACGGAAGCGATATCCATATCCTGGGCTATATGTTCGATCCCACCCATCTAAAATTGAACAAGACCCTGGTGGAGTTGCAAGTGAGGCGGGTTGATCGCGCCCGCCAGATCGTCAACCGCCTGGAGGAAAAAGGCGTAAGCCTGAACTACGATCGCGTGGTGGCCCGGGCCCACGGCGGCAGCGTCGGACGCGCCCATATTGCCGCCCAGCTCGTGGAAGAGGAGTTCGTCACCAACTTCCAGGACGCCTTCACGAAGTATCTCGGGAACGAATCAGAAATCATGTCAGAGGTGGATACCGTCAAACTCACTCCGGCCGAAGCCATCGGCCTTATTCTGGAAGCAGGGGGCATTCCCGTGCTCGCCCACCCCTCGAAAACCAACCGGGACGATCTGCTAGAAATGCTGGTCGAATGCGGATTGATGGGCATAGAAACCTATTGCCACGGCCAGACTCAGGCTTCCTACCAGAAGTATCGGACATTCGCCCAAAAGCACAATCTGATTTGCACCGGCGGCGCGGATTTCCATGTGAAGCGCTATGACGGCCGCAATTCACCCGGCAGCCTCAAGATTCCCTACCGGGTCCTCAGTTCGATGAAGGAAGCCAAAGAGTCCAAAGTCCACGGCTGACTGCCGGTCGGTTCACTTTTCTGCCTCGAATTTTGCCGACCAAGCGCTGCGAAAACGCCCCGTCGCGTCGAGCACCAGACCCTCATCGCCCATGGTCCCATTCTCGAAGTAGTCGACACCTTGACTTTCGACGGCTCGCATCAAAAGTTCGCCATGGTACAGGTTCAAACTGACGTCCACCATGCCGTTGCGTTCCCGGATGCATGGAAAAGCCTCCATGTCGATTTCCAGCCTGCCTTGCTGGTAGAAGTTTCCCGAAGCGCTGCGCATGGTCCTATCCATACACACCTTTAGATCATTCACCCGGAACACATCCCGGACATCGCTCCAACGTTGCCATGAAATGCCGAGCGCCGCGGCAATGGAAAGCAGTCCCAGCACGGCGAAGGGGATCCGGGAGATGCGTTTTTCCGTCACCTCCTGTCCTACCCCGTCCGGTGCCTTCATTCGGCTCCGGGAATCGTCTAGAGCCTCTTTCAATCGTTCCCGCGTGCCTTTGGATTTGAGCCAGAAGACCCGGACCAGCCAACGCAGGGTCAGAAGCCAAATCACCAAGTCCAGTAAAACGGAGGTCTTGAAGACGCCTTCATTCCAATTGAAAACCAAAGTGAAATTGATTGAGGCGAGGACCACTAATACCAAGTTCAGGAAGGGGTTAACCCATGAGTTCTTACGTATTTTCTCGGGTGCTATCGCTGTCTTGGCAACCAGGTTATACGACTCCAACAGGTTCTCAAAACTCTTCTGGGACCGAAAAGAAAGGTATCGTATGAAAAGGACGCCGGCGAAACCCAGGTAACAGGCTTTAATGAGGAGGACGCCGACCTGACCCCATTCCAGGTGGTGGGCCCGGTCCAGAATCAGGGCGGCTACCTGCAGGGAGGCAAGCATGAACAGCCACCAGGCTAGAATCAGGGGGTTTCTCATGTTCCTGCCCATGGTACCAAAAATCCACTATCGGGGGCAAGGCTTTGGGGGGAATGGTCATTTTTTCCAAACCCTGGGCGATTGGACACTTACGCGAAGGATTAGTCCTTGACTAGACTCGGGCCTATCATTAAACTTTTGACTCTTTTGCCATTGGACTGAATGATCAAGAAACCCGGAATCGGCGAAACTCTTTTTGCCAAACTCTTCAATATCGTAGCGGGTAAGGATTACCTCGTCTCAGTTGAATGGGACGCCCGGAGCGGATCCCACTTTTTTCCCCTCAGTTCGAATCTGAAAAACGCCTTTTTGGTCGGGGTCGGGGCCGCCTGTTTAGGCCTTTTGTGTCTTATTGGTGAATGCGGAACCTGGATGTACCGGGAAATATCCCTGCAATACCACCACAAGACCAACGCTTCCCTGAAGCAGGAGCTGACGGGCGTCCTCGCCCAGCAGAGCTCCGTCGAAACCACCTTGGATTCCCTGGGCCGGTTTGAGGAGAAGATCCGGGCTCTTTACGGAATGAACACCCACGACAAATCCTTCCAGGCCTTCGGCGTCGGCGGCAGGCGCCCGGACCTGTCAGGACAGCCATACGGCAATCTGGTCTCCGAACAAATCCACAACTCAGGTCTCAAGAACCGCCAGTTGCAAAGCAAGATCTCCTTTACCAGTTCCAGCTTCAAACAGATCGAAGAATTCGTCCGTTATCGGCATAATCTGTGGGAACACACGCCGTTCATCCTGCCTGCCAAGGGTCAAATCACCAGCGGCTTCGGGTATCGCCTTCACCCCATCACGGGCGAAAACGCCAAGCATGAAGGCTTGGACATCAGCAATAGCAAGTGGACGCCGATTTTCGCGACCGCGAACGGAATCGTCACCACCAGCACCCAGAATAGGAACTTCGGGAATCTTGTGGTTCTGGACCATGGAAACGGCTACACCACCAAATACGGCCATATGACCAAAATCATGGTGGAAAAAGGCCAGTTGGTCAAGCGCTACGGGCTGATCGGATACATGGGCGATTCGGGCCGGGCTACCGGAATCCATCTCCACTATGAAGTTCACCGCGACGGTACCCCTCAAAACCCCGAAAAATACATTTTGCCTTCGGGCATCCTCTTAGACTAAAATCAAGGCAGTGCGGATTCGCCGTGGATGCGGTTGCCGCATGTGAATGCAGTTGCCGCACCTGAACGCGGCGCTCCGCGTCCGGTTTCGTTGCGCTTCCCGATGGAGCCCGCTTTGAATCGTTTGCCGACCGCGCTTATCCTGATCGCCTTGATGAAGGCCGGGGGCGAGGAGTTTTCCGGAGAGCCTTATTTCTTGGGATCCAGCGTTGCGAACAATGGAACGTCAGGGGCGCTTCCTTCGGGCCTCCATACCGCCACCCACTTCCTGGATTTTCCAGGAGATTTCGGAGAGGGCAAAACCTTTCGCCTGGAACTCGCCAACCTGCCGGTTTTCGGAGGCTTGAGCCAAACCTGGGAAGGGGCTTTGGGCTACGCCCTTGACGAGCGTACCCATATGACTGCTTTCGGTCAGCTGGTCACCACTCCCGATATCGAGCTTCGGCCCCTGCTGCGGGGTTCTCATGAGGATCGCCTGAACGATCCGAGATTTCGTCCCGAAGCATGCGATGGGTGCTACATGATGACAGACAAGGTCTACCTGGTGAGCCTCAACTTCATGCGGAAATACGATTGGGAGTTTCCACGCCTGGACATTTACAGCCGGCCGATTCCCATCCAATTCAGCGCGGGATTGACCACAAAGTATTATTTCGAGGAACTGGAAGGCGGCGAATACACTGCCCAGAACATGAACCTGGACGCGGGCGCAAGCATGAAGTTCTTCTGGGGGTGGAATCCCATCGAAAAGACCTCGGACAGGAATATCAAATTGCAGTTTTCCGGATTCGAAATCATCCCGACCAAGCAACAAAGCGAATTCGGCAGCGTGCTCGTATACGAGGATATGACCTACCGTTGGCGCATGTCGGCGAGTTGGGAAGAGGGCTTCCCCCAATGGAACAGTACCATTTCGGCCGGAGTGACGCAGAAATCGGAAGGCAGCGAGTACCCCGGAGTGGGCCTTGAGTGGGGAGTGAAGCAAAGGCTTTTCGTCCGGGCCGGCATGGACAACGATTTCATCAGCGCCGGTGCGTCCTTGGCATGGCGGTGGGCATCGGTCCATTACGCCTTCCGCTACCATGAATTGGGATCATCCCTCTATCAGGTTTCCGGCCAGGTCCAGTGGCCCTAGTACCCCAACCCCAAAATAGCGAGACGCTTTCGCCGGGTTTGGGGTCTTAGCGGCCTTAAGAGGGGTGACGACGGTGCGAAGACCGCCGCCCGTCCCGATCGTTACACGATTCCCGAGCGGATAATTTCCCGGTAGAGATTGGCGCTTTCCTTGGGTGTGCGTTCCAGGGTGTCGTAGTCCACGTGCACGATTCCGAACCGCTTGAAATAGCCTTCGGCCCATTCGAAATTGTCCATCAGGCTCCATTGGAAGAATCCGGCGAGGCCCAGGCCTTCGCGGACAGCACGATGGGCTTCCTTCACGTGGCTGCGCAACCATTGCACCCGGTCGAGGTCGATGATGCGGCCGGTCTCGTCCTTCTCGTCTTCGCAGGCGCAGCCCGTCTCCGAGATATAGGTCTTGGTGATGCCGTAAGCTTCCCGATAATAGCGCACGCACCAATACAGGGCCTGGGGCAAGGGCTTGAGCCAATCCAGGGCCAGGTGGGGATAGCCTTTGGGGAATTGCAGCTGGCGGTAACCCTGGGGGTTTTCTGCCGGTTCTACGAAAACGCCGGTGTAGACGTTGATGCCCAGGAAATCCGTGGGGGATGAAATAATTTTCATGTCACCGTCCCGGATCTCGGGGGCGTCGGCGCCTTGTTCCTCGAGCCACCAGGGGGCGTAAGCTCCTTTGAAAATGGGCTCCGCCAGGTAGGCGCCGATCCGGACGAAGGCCTTTTGCGCCGCTTCCACATGGGCCGGGGTTTCCGCGACCGGCACGGGAATGAGGGGATTGTTCACCAGGCCGACTTCCGCGTCTTTGCGGGCGAATTCACGCACGATGCGTACCGCCATGCCGTGGGTCAGAAAGGCGTGATGGTAGCCCTGGTTCAGTTCCTTGCGGGAGACGCTGAGTCCGGGCGCGTGGCGACCCTCTCCATACCCTATCCCAATGAAACAGGGGATCTCGTTATGGGTCATCCAATTCTTGACCCGGTCGCCCAGGCGTTTGACCACCACCTCGGCATAGACTCCGAAGGCGTCCACGGTATCGCGGTTGAGCCAGCCGCCTTGGTCCTGCAAGGCCTGGGGCAGGTCCCAATGGAAAAGGGTGATGAAGGGAACGATGTCCGCTTCCAGCAACCCATCGACCAGGCGATCGTAGAAATCAAGACCCGCCTTGTTGACCGGTCCGCGTCCGCCGGGGATTACCCGCGGCCACGCCGTGCTGAACCGGTAGGCCTGCATGCCCAGGTCCTTCATCAGGCCAATATCCTGTTTCCACCGATTATAATGATCACAGGCCATATCACCGTTGTGCCCGCCAGCCACCTTGCCTGGCGTGCGGCAGAACCGATCCCAGATGCTTTCGCCCCGGCCATCGGTCCATGCCGCGCCTTCGACCTGGAACGACGCCGTGGCCGAACCCCAAAGGAATCCTTCTGGAAACCGATCCTGCTCGACCTTACCCATACGCTTACCGAATTCCTTCCTGATTGCCATCCGCCGCATAACCCTCGCTGCCGGGCCGGAAATATACTTCAGGCCTTTCCCAAAGGGATCCCTGATATGGACGCGCAGATGTATGGGGATTAGTGGCCGATGGGGGCGGGCGGGTTCGAAACATCAATCGTTCCTTCGAACGAACCGTATGGCCATTCTTGCCACTAATCCGTATGCGCCCCCTGGGATGGGTAGGTGTTAAGGAAGCGTGTCCGTGGCGGAAGTCATTCTCAAGAGCATCAACAAGGTCTACGACGGCGGCGTGGTCGCGGTAAAAGATCTATCCTTTGAGGTCAAGGACAAGGAGTTCCTGGTCCTGGTGGGACCGTCCGGATGCGGCAAATCCACCCTGCTTCGCATGATCGCGGGCCTGGAGGAGATTACCTCCGGCGAGCTTTACATAGGTGGCAAGCTGTGCAACGATGTGGCCCCGAAGGATAGGGACATTGCCATGGTGTTCCAGAATTACGCGCTTTACCCCCACATGACCGTAGAAGAGAACCTGGCCTTCGGACTTAAACTGCGCAAGCTTCCCAAAGAAGAGATCAAGCGGCGGGTGGGTGAAGCCGCAGAAATGCTAGGCATCACCCCCTACCTGTCCCGCAAGCCCAAGGCCCTTTCCGGAGGCCAACGGCAACGCGTGGCCCTGGGCCGGGCCATCGTTCGCAAACCGAAGGTCTTCCTGTTCGACGAGCCGCTCTCCAATCTCGACGCCAAGATGCGCGTGCAGATGCGGGTGGAGATTTCGCGCTTGTCCGCGCAGTTGCAGACAACCATGATTTACGTTACCCACGATCAGACCGAAGCCATGACCATGGGCCATCGCATCGTATGCATGAAGGACGGGATCATCCAGCAATCCGGTACGCCCATGGAGCTTTACCGTCGCCCTCGAAACATATTCGTCGCCGGCTTTATCGGGATGCCTCCCATGAACTTCCTGCCCTGCGAATGGAACGGCGAAGCGCTAATGATTCCGGGGGCTGGAGCCACCGGCCTTTCAGCCGGGGACTTCCAGGTCCGTCCGCCGGCCAGGCCCATCCTGGGCGTCCGTCCTGAGCATCTGCGGCTTGAAAGGTCGGCCAATGACGGAGCCAAGGGCATCGCCGCAGAAGTGGAAGTGGTCGAGCCGTTGGGAGCCGAGACCCTTGTGTACTGCCGCGCGGGACAGCACCGGGCGGTCGCGCGCATTCATCCGGAGACGATTATCGGACGTGGGGACAAGGTCACTTTGATCCCCGAACCTGCTAACATGCACTTCTTCGATCCTTGACGTCGATCGATCCGTTTTCACGATTCTTGCTTTCCAAGGGAGCTTTCATGATGGATTCCATCCGGGATATCTGCATCAGTGTCATTAAGCGCATCGCGCCGGTCTCCGTGGCTGCCACGGCCCTGTTTATCAGCTGCAACCAAGCCGGCAAGGACCGGCAGGAAGCCTCCGTGCCGAAGGGATCGGGCGAATTGCTGGTGTGGGTCATGCCCAACTCCCCCAAGCCCGAAAAGGACATGGAAACCCTGCTCGAGCCCTTCAAGGCCGCTCATCCGAACATCACCATAAAGGTTTCCGTGCTCGATTGGGGCAGCGCCTGGACCAAGCTCACAACTGCGGCCATTTCGGGAGACGGACCGGATGTGGTGCAATTGGGAACCACCTGGTGCCCTTTCCTCACGGACCTGGGCGCATTGATACCGCTCGACGATCTGGACAAGGAACTGAATATCAAGGAAGCATTTCACCCCTCCACCTGGGCAGCGTCCAAACCACGAACATCCCTGCATGTGACGTCGGTCCCCTGGTTCATAGACGTGCGGCCCATGTTCTACAGGACCGACGTTTTCGAACAGGCCAAGGTAGATCCCAAAACCGTGGACACTTGGGAGGGATACCTGGCGGCAATGGAGAAAATCAAGGCCGCGGGCGTGAAGCACAATGGCGAACTAGTCTCCCCCATCGGTTTTCCCGGCAAGAACGATTGGAACGTGGTGCACAATTTCGCCCCGTGGATCTGGAGCGCCGGCGGCGACTTCCTGAACCCCATGGGCGACAAATGCGTACTCAACAGCCCTGAGTCGATGAAGGGCATCTACTTCTACCTGGACATGGTCCGCAAGGGCCTCAATCCCAAGACCAACATGGAGAAGAATACCGCCCAGGTATCCGCCGACTTCGATGCCGGCCGGATCGCCTCCTTTTTCGAGTCCACCATAAAGAACGTCTACCTGGAGCTCCCGCCGGAACAGGGAGGATCGGCCAACAGTCACGTTGCCGGCAATTACGGGGTGCTGATTCCTCCCGCCGGTCCCGCGAAACGCTCGGTGTTCATGGGTGGGTCCCATCTGGCAGTCTTCAAATCCTCCAAACGGCCGGACTTGGCCAAACTGCTGGTACGCTACCTGGCCACCGACAGCGCGGCTCAGCTCGAGTACGCGGAAATCTCGGGTTTCCTTCCCGCCCTCAAGTCCGCCTTCAACAGCCCCTACTTTTCCAACAACGCAAAGCGTTCGGTATTCCGCGACATCGTCCAATACGGCCGCTGCTACCCTGCCGTCCCCTACTGGGGCGAAATCGAGACGGCCATACTGATGAAGCGCATGGGCACGCTTTTCGACATCGCGGCCGAAGTGGACGGCCCCTATTCCGAAGCCCTAATCAAAGCCGAGGTAGACGCGGCCGTGCGAGATATCGACGGACAGATCCAGGCCCATTTCAAGAGTCACCCCGAGCATATGGAACTGCTGCATAAATCCATGGCGGCGGCGGAATAGTGGACAAGCTCATCAGGTCGATCAAGCGGCACAAGGTTCCGTATCTTTTCCTGCTCCCAACGGTGCTGTGCATGCTCTTGCTGCAGGCGGCGCCCATCTTGCAGGGCCTGTACTTGGGCTTTCTGCGTAGCCGTAAGGACAAACTTCTGGACTACCTCTCCGCGCCCTGGGCGGGGTTTGAAAACTACGCTGAAATCCTGTTCAATCCCGCCAGCCCCATCCGCTCGGGACTATGGGACGCGGTCCGCAATACCGCCCTCTATACGATCGCCGTCACAATCGGCACCCTGGCGGTAGGGACCGCTGCGGCCCTG
The DNA here is from genome assembly GCA_030854955.1 of Fibrobacterota bacterium. Classification (GTDB taxonomy): domain Bacteria; phylum Fibrobacterota; class Fibrobacteria; order UBA11236; family UBA11236; genus Chersky-265. The sequence continues at coordinate 9,974 of JALYSE010000069.1, forward strand.
CTGGTCAACCGCGAGTTCCGCTTCCGCGCGGCGGCGCGTACCCTGATGCTGTTCCCATGGATAGTGCCGACCTATGTGGTGGGATTGCTGTGGGGCTTCCTCTGGCAGAGGGATGTGGGTCTCGTCAACATCGTGCTCGTCGACTGGCTCCACCTGTTTTCGGAAAAACCGACCTGGCTGATCGGGCCCAATACCCTGTGGGCCATTATCATCCCCACCATCTGGCGCCAATGGCCCTTTTCCATGCTGATGTTGTTGGCCGGCCTCCAGAGCATCCCCAAGGACGTCTATGAGGCCGCCGAGATCGACGGCGCCAACAAATGGCAGTCCTTCCGCCGCATCACCTGGCCCCTGCTCAAGCCCGTTTGGGCCATCCTCATCTTACACGGCCTCATCTTCAACGTGTATTCGTTCAACATCGTGATCATGATGTTCGGAAACGGAGCGGGATTTCCCGGCAAACACGGGGATCTATTGATGACGGCCCTGTTTCGGAATTCCTTCCAGATGTGGGATTTCGGCACCGGGGCCGCCATGTCGTCGCTGTTGATGCTCGCGATGATGACCTTGGTCTTCCTTTGGTACCGCATCTTCAGGGACCAGCTCACGGGAAAATGAGAAATTAAGCCATGAAACCGAAAAGCCGCAAAATCACGGGCCGCCTCCTTACCGGATTGACTTGGATTTTGATTGCGCTCCATGTGGTCCCCATCGCATGGATGGTCTACTGCGGGCTGAAGGACAACCAGGAAATCCTTTCTGGTAAGGTCATGCCCGGACGCAGGCAGAATGAAATCGTGTTCCTCCGCGAACTTCCCCAGGGTTACCTGGCCGGAACGGCGGACGGCGGCATCACCCTGTTCGACAAGCAAGGGTTGAAAAAGATCCGCCATGCCAACCTGGGAACCTTCGCCACCAGTTTCCTGTTGGATGGGAACACCCTGTGGGCCCTTTCCAGCAACCGCGGCCTCCAGGAATTGGATGCAGAGCTACTTTCGGTGCGCAATACCTTCGGGGTCGACAAGGTCGCGGAGGCTTACGGGGACGCCTGGACTACTTTGTGGGTAAACGAGGTGGCCGGTTCCAGCTTGGGCAAATCCGGGGACACCCTGTACATCTCATACCAAATCAAGGGATACCCGGGCGTAACCGCATTCATTCCTTCCGAAGGGCGCTTCGCGGCAATGAAGGGCTTCACGACCCGCCAATCCGGCGTGGTCCGCAACCTGACCCGGCCATTCGGCCATGCCGCTTCCGGGGGGGATCTCGTCATGCTCACCTCCCAGGGGATATTCCTCCACTCCCTGGACTCGGGTTTGCCCGGTAGGACCTTTCGGGCCGGAAAACTCCCCGCGGTTCCTGAGCGGCTATGTGCCCTGGACTCCCGCCGCATGTTGCTGAGCGCGGATTCCCGCGCCTTCATCTACGACCTATTGGGAGACAGCGTACTTTCCTGGCTGGATCGCAAGCCCGGCAGTGGCAACATCACGGCCTTCGCCCGCAGTCCGGGAAAGCTATGGCTCGGCGATTCCCGCGGCGCCACCATGCTTCCGGATATTACCGTACCAGCGGATACGGGCATCGCCGTCGCCGGCATTTCCCCACCCTTACCGGGCGGCGGGTCGGACCCGCTTCCGGTTCCCGCAGCCTTGGTGTTCCAACCCCACTTTCCCGCCGTGGCGGGGACCACCGGGGACATCACCGCTTACCGTATCACGTCCATCCTGCCGCTGGAATCCGGTGGCGTCTTGCTGGGCGGCCCCAACGGCACGTTGTCCCTCCTCGATGCTGCCGGCAAGTCGGTTGCTTCGGGTCTGGCGCCGCTCCCCTCGATCTACATCCATTGGCGCAATTACGTGGACCTGTGGCGGAACATCGATTTCGGCCTCTACCTCAAGAACAGCTTCATTGTCTGTCTGTCTGTGATGGTGATCGCCATGGTCCTAGCCTCCATGGGAGGTTACGCCCTGGCCCGCTACGATTTCCCCGGCAAGAACCTGTTCGGGTACTCGGTGCTGGCTACCCAGATGGTCCCGGCCATCATGTTGCTGCTGCCCCTGTACCTGATGTTCATCAACTTCAGCCGGGTCACGGGCATAATCGTCAAAGGATCCTATGGCGGCCTGATCCTGACCTACGCCGCCTATTTCGTGCCTTTCTCCATCTGGATCCTGCGCGGATTCTTCGCCTCTCTTCCCAAGGAATTGGAGGAAGCCGCCCTAGTAGACGGGTGCGGACCCATCCAAGCCTTCTTCCGCATCATCATCCCTTCGGCCCTGCCGGGCATCATCGCGACCGGCGTGTTCGTATTCCTGTCGGCATGGGATGAGTTGATGTTCGCCTGGGTGCTGACCGACGAAAGTACCTACACCATTCCCGTGGGGATCCGGCTTTTCGTGGGCAACTTCCAGAACCGGTATGATCTGATGATGGCCGCCGCGACGGTATCCACCATCCCAGTGATGATTCTGTTTTTCATGATGCAGAAGCATATCGTGTCCGGCCTGACGGCCGGCGCCGTAAAGGAATAGCGACAGCGCCGCGAAAATTGTGTCGGCGGCAAACCCGGCCGGACATTTCGGCTACCAATTACACACGGACGTAGGCCCAAGGACGAGGGCTGCTCCACACACCGGAGCCTTGGGAATCGCAATGATCAGAATCCGATTTGGAAACAGGTGCCAGGCTCTCATTTGCGCCGCCATGCTGGGAACGGTTTCCCCAGGGGCCGCAGCCGATGAAGGAACCGCATCCGATACGGCCATGATTGGCTTGCCCCCAGGCGACTTCCTGGAAGCGAAAGTCCGCTCTACTCTGCTTTACGGCGGCTCGAGCCCGGTCTCCTTTTCCGGCGAGGCCCGTCTCAAGATCAGCCAGCACGATTTTTCCGAATACCCGAACTTTCTCGCCAAAGATCAGACCTGGACGCAATCGAATTATGAGGGGAACGAATCCCTGGTGCGGCTGGGATTAGTGGTGCGCGCCGGGCGCAATGCCGTACTGTGGTCCAAGATCGGTTTCCAAAACACCTTGCCCGGCATCTTCCTGAACAAGGACGCCCAGGGGCAGGACGGTTATGTCCGCGCCCAGAACCGCCATGACAAGGCGGAGAACGCGGCGAGCATCCATGAAGATATGGCCGCCGGCCTGGCCATCCGCACCGTTCCCGCCTCCTTCTGGCTGCGTATGGGCAACGTATTGTGGACGGAGGCATCCCCACTGACGATCTGGAAGGCCCAGCCCCGCACGTTCGCATGGGATTACCTGCCCTATGAGGTCGAACAGCCCGTGAGCCGCTATTATGAATACAACATCGCCAAGGGCGAAAAGTCCGGGCGCGCGGCCTGGAACAAGAAGGCCTTTAACGGCGTGGACTTCCGCAGCATCGATCTGCCGGCTGGATTGCAACTCGCCCTGCTTTGGGGCGCATTCGAGCGATACGACAATTTCGAACGGGAATTCATCGACTTCTCCAGCGACCTGGGATACGCCGACCTCGCCAACGACGCCAAGCAACAGGGCATCGGCGATTCCTTTCGGCACATGTACCATGGCAGGCTGGCCAAGGAAAAGCTTTTCGGCGGATTGACTTTGGGATTCAACGCCGTGGGCATCGTCTACAAACCAGAGATTACCCTGCTCCAGGCATGGCGAAACAACTTTTCGGTGGTGGAGGCCCTGGTCGCGGATTCGGCCAATAATCGCCAGTTGCGGATCCTGAACGGGAAGGGATTCTACAAGCAGCCCAAGGTCTTTTCCACGGATCTCAAGGGTGCCCTCAACGAAAACTTGGAATTCCACATCGACATCGCCATGAGCTTCATGGATACGGTCTGGACGCGCTACACGGTGGACTCCAGCGGCCGGGACTCCCTGGGTCGCAAGAAATTTTTCGGGAACGAATCCCGCGAGACTGTCTCGGCGGACCCGGTTCCCGCCCTGTTCGCTCGCATCAAATCCAGGCATCTCCTGCCCATCCAGGCGGACATGGCGTACATCCCCAAGGGATTCTACTCGCCGTTCTCCTTCGCAACCCCCGTGGACGGCTTCTTTCCCGTGGGCGCAAACCTGGTGGGCGCGGGCAAGTTCATCGGCCGCGGCGAAGGATCGCCCTACGCCCAGAACATGGCTGGGGTCAATCTTTCCGTGTCGCCCCAGGTGGGTTACGGACATTTCCGCCTCGGATACGGCCAGCATTTCCAGCCCGAGAAGGCGCGCGACGTAATCTATTTCCCCTATCGCCTCAACGGCCAGGACTTCAACAGCGTTTTCCAATCCTCCTACAACCGTTGGGGCAACAACCTGGTGGATCATTCCCTCACCACGGGGAAGTACGCCAAGCGCCTGGGTGACGAAAGCTTCCGCACCCGGGAATACCAGGATCCGTTCGGCCCCGAGGCCGGCGGTCTCCGCAGCGACTACCTCTCCATCTTCGAAGGATTCGTACCCTACGAAAGCGCCGCGCAGGCGGATTCTAACCTCACCAACCCAACCACCCTCTTCACGCGTTCGGAATATGTGCCCCAGAACCAGAAGTGGGCGTTCAACTTCGACATGGACGGGGCCTGGGACATCGGACCCGCCATCGGATATTCCCATGATCTGTTCATAAGCGGGTATTTCTCGGTGAACGGCATCTCGTCGCAATTCCGGCCCATCGCCTTCACCCCCAAGGACCTGATGCTTTGGGGTACCTATCTGCGGTTGGAACCGGCCATCGCGTTGACGGACCGATTCTACGTGCTCGGCCTGGCGGGATACGAAAACTGGCGGTCCGACATGGCATACATGTCCGATGCCGCTTCCGGTGCCACCGTGCGCGTCCCCATCGATTACCTGGATTACGCCTTCGGGGGTGGTTTCGATTGGGACTTCGCCTCGCGCGTGGGCCTGCACGGCAGGTACAAATGGATGAAACACCAGGATAGATTCTTTTCCGCCAACGATTGGACCAACACCGTGGTCTCGGGCGAAATCAAGATGTGGTTTTAACAGGAGCGGCCATGGCACTTTTCCGGAAACTCAAACATTCGCAACCTCAAGGAGCCTTTTTCCCGGCCGTCCTGTTTTACCTTACCGCCCTTGCCTGCGGCTTGCCCGTTTTCTCTGCCGAATCAGCGGAATCAGCGGAATCAGCGGAAAAGATTTTGGAAGGCATCCTGGCCAAGGAAGGCATCACCTTGGGCGGAGAATTCCGATCCCAATACTTGCACTCTTCCATCGGTGGCCCAGGGGCATTGAGCTCACGCCGTTCCGAGGAGTCGGTGGAGTTCACTTCCGTCGACTTCGATATCCGGGCCCGGCCCAATACCTCAACTCAGGGCCGCCTGATAATCCGCATGCACCAGGATTGGCGCAACTTTTTCTCGGACATCGGCAATCCCATCAACACCCGCTGGATCAGCATTGACGGCAGCCTCAAGGAGATGTTCAGCTACAATGTCGGCGACTTCCACCAGCGCTACAGCCCTCTCACCCTGCACGCACCCGAGTTCGACGTACTCTTTGAGCCGGCCCTGTTCTCGGGGAACCGGCGGGAGGCCATGGACGAAGCCTTCCTGGGAAATCGGAATCGATTGCTGCAGGGCGTGAACCTCAATTTCGACGCCGGTGTCGAACGGGGTTCCAAAACCCTATTCCGGGAACTGCATGTGAACGCCCTCGGTTCCCGGTTGCGGAACGTGGAAACCAGCATCCAAAACGGCAACAAGGCCACGGCCAGCACAGAACGCTCGCTTGTCGAAAAATTCCTGGTCGCGACCAACACGGATATGCAGGTTCCTTTCGGCGCCTCCCTGGGCGGGACCTGGCTCGTGATTTTCGACAAGAACGGCAGCTATGCGGGTCCGGGCGAAGCCGATACCGCCACCCAGAATACCCGCGTGATCTCCGGCCGGGCGGGATTCGACCTGGCCGCCCTCACCGGCGCCAAGGACTGGAACATGGGACTCACGGCGGAATACGCCATATCCAAAGACGATACCAACTTCTATGCCACCGCCACGGACAGCGTCATCACCCGTGACGCCATCGACGGGTCCGCTCTGCTGGCGCGCCTCTCCGGTTCCTGGAAGGCGGGCAAGGCCTTCGGAATCCGCGCCGGGGTAAACTACCTGGACAACAAGGCCGATTACCGCAACGAACTTGCCCAAAGTCCCGTATTCGTCGGCGAGCGAATTCTGAACATTGAAAACGACACGACCAAGGTGCGGACCAACGGTGTAAGCGCCCGCAACTATTCGACCTTCGACGCCATGTACGAGCATGTCTTCAAGTTCGCCCCCAGCGAACAGACCAACCTCTGGCATCGCGCCCCCTTCCAGAAGAACTCCTATCGCAATTCCATCATGACCCAGGGGGAGATGGCCGCCTTCGCCGCCAACCGAACCGACATGGCCCTGCAGATGGTCATGCCCTTTGGTCCCGCCACCCCCAATCGCGCCGGCATCCAATCCGACCTCACCCTCACGTTCATGGAGGACCGCATCGAAGTGCAGGCGCTTTTCACCGCATTGGAAAACGTGTCCGGGGTCAAGGTCGATTCCACCACCACCCTGCCGAACACGAAATTCACCCAGGCGGGCGGCGGCCTCAAAGTGGAAGCCGGCGCCCTGATGGGCCTTTCCCTTCCCTTGACCCTGTCCGGCAGCTTGATCCGTTCCACCGCCGACAACGCCGGTATCGCTGGAGATACGCTCCATTCCGAGGCCAATGCAACGAGCGATTTCCTGAATGCCGGAATGCAATACTCCTTCTGGAAGCGGTTTTCCGTTTTGGGCGGATACCAGCGCATCACCAACACCGTGGCCATGAAAGGGTTGGAGTCCATGCAGATCCAGACCCATACGGCGGGAGGACTGGGATACAAGGTAGCGTCCGGCTCCAACCTGCTTTTCACACTCGGCCGGGTGGAAGTCGACAATCCCGCAGGCGCGACGAACGCGGATTTCTCCCAATTGCAGACCGAACTGTTCCTGTCCGTCCGTTTTTGATCCGGCCTCCCTTGAATCGACTTAAAACCGACCAACCGCAAGGAAGACCCGTGGCAGCTCCGAACCCGATTCCGTCCGCGAAGCACTTGGCCGCCGCCGCCCTGCTGGCCCTGGCTTGCGGTTGCTCCTTGCAATTCAAGCCTTTGAAAACGACCGCCGTCGCGACCGGTGGCGCGGGCGGCGCCGATTCGCGGATCGTGGCTCGCTTCTTCGACGACGATTTCGTCGCGGGCGGCTATCAATACACCTACCCGGACGCGGCCAAGGTGTTCATTCCGGAAGAGTCCGGACATGAAAGCGAAGTCTCCCTGCAATTCGACCTGGAAGCCGGCGATTTTTCCGGCGGTTCCGTATGCCTTTACAACCTGATGTACGATCTGACCCCCTACTATTCCCGCGGTGCCCTGGAATTCTGGATCAAGGGCGCCCGCGGCGGCGAAATCGCCTATGTGGCGCTGGTGGACGATGAGAATCGCGACGGCAAGAAGACCGTGGTGCGCATCCCCCTGAACGATAACGGTGGGATCACCAACGAGTGGAAAAAGGTGAGCATCCCCCTGGCGAAGTTCGGCCGCAAAGGGGTGTTCTGGGATGCCAAAAATCGCATCGAAGTGCCGCAGCCCTTCGATTGGAAAGCGGTGACGGAATTTCGGATCGAAATCAAGAAGGCGGAGAATCCTTCCTTCCGGGTATGGGTAGACGACATCGCCGTCCTACGCGACGTGTTCGATGCCGCAGAAGATAAACCAAGCGATGATTGGATGGACAAGAACGAGAAATTGGAAATGCCCCTAGCCAAGTCGGATGTCGGCCAGGTATTGCATACCCTGTTCCGGGACGCGATGCCGGAAGGCGCTTTCACCTATGTCTACGGGGCCAGGACCCGGGCCAAAGTGCAACCTGGGACCCAGGAAGGCCAAGGCGCGTTGGCGTCCTATATGGATCCGGATGAATACTCCGGCGTAACCCTCGCCATGGGCGAAGGTCGGAACCTGGATCTTCGCGGCCCCCGCGGAGCAAAAGGCGCCTTATGCTTCTGGGGCAAAGGCGCCCCGGGGGTTAAAAGCATCTACGTGGGCCTTTTGGACAGCCGTCCCGACGGAGTAAAGGTGCAGAGCAAACTTGTCCTGAGCGACTTCGGACAAATCGACACGGCTTGGAACTGGTTCCAGATCCCCCTCAAGAAGTTTGGCGACAACGGAATGTATTGGGATGCCGCCAAGATGACGGAGATTTCCGCTGAAGTGAAGTGGGACCGCATCAATGAGATCCGGTTTTCCGAAAACAAGGATGAGAACAAGCCCGCTCCCGGCCAGCCCATCGCGTTTTATGCGAAGAACATCGTGATCACCGACCATATTCCCGGCTATGTAGATCCGGATGAATACTGGGTGGCTTTCAATTCCTCCGAGCCTGATGTGGTCCTCGCGGATTTCGAATCGGGCGACAAGGGATGGGAAACGGGCAAGGGGCCCAAATCCGAGGTCGGATTCACCGTCGACGCGCTTAAGGGCCGACAAGGGAAATCCCTCAACATCACCTACCGCCTGGCGGATTGGTGCGACGTGCTCTACCGGTTCAGTGGGGACGGAAGCCAGGCAAAGCTGCGGGATTGGGACAAACATAGGGGCATCCGTTTCTCCCTCTATACGAATAAGGCCTTCCAAGGCGTCACCGTACAGGTGCATGATGCCGGCAATGAAGTGTTCGTTGCCAATGTCGGTGGGGTCCGCGGCTGGAACGACATCCTGGTCCCTTTCAAGAGCTTCGTGAAATTCCCTTATTACCAGCCGCCGGACGCGGTCCAGAATGGAAAATTCGATCGGAACGACATCCGCGTAATCGACTTCAAGCCCGCCGGTGACGGAACCAGCGGCGGATACCGCGTGGACGACGTGACGCTCACCAACCTGCGCGAGGTACCCAAACGCAAGGCCCCGGCAACGCGCGAGTTCAAGGTGGCCGGCGACATGGCCAAGACCATCACCGCTCGTATCAATGACGGTCTCTTCGGCATCAACGCGGCCCTCTGGGACGGCGACCTGCTGGATTCCAAGACCAAGGAGTACGTCAAGGCCGTCCGCCATAAGGTGATCCGCTATCCCGGCGGCCTCCGCGCCGACGACGACCAT
>JALYSE010000070.1 GCA_030854955.1 Fibrobacterota bacterium
ACGGTCACCTCGATATTACTGCCGTTCACCACGATCTGGGAAAGGTCGATGGCGACGGCGTTACCGGCCACCACCACGGGACTGCGGCGGGTGCGGCTCAGGGTGTCATAACATCCCGCAAAGAGGGTATCACAGGGGCCGTTAACTTGACAGTCGGCGGAGTTGGCGTGGCGGGACCAGGAGGGATTCTTCGGATCGGTATCGTTTCCGAACAGGTCGATGCCGCCGTTCCTGGACAGGTACTGGAAGGTGGTGATGTACTTGGAAGGGTCGTAGAGGTATTTGTCCCACGAATTGATGTGCACGTGGTTCAAGGTCGGGATGTCCGTCTGGTTTTCGCGGAACCCGAAATCGTATTGGCCCGCGGACCGGTTCTGCAGAATGCCGCCCGAACTCACCAGGCGGTTGAAGGTCACGGTAGGGCTCGTCAATTCGATATTGCCGGCCACCAGGATTTCCCCGTCCACCACGGTGCCTCCGGTGTAGTACAAGGTACTGTTGCCCTCCACATACCGGGCGTATTTGGCCAGGCTGGGCACGCGCAAGACGCCCTGCACGGATTCGTACCGCGACTTGAGCTTGGTCGGATCCTTGGTTCCCTGGACCTTCAACTCCACGGAAAGCGGCACATCCACTACCTTGTGGGTCTCCAGTCGGAAATGCCCCATCTCGGTTACGCCGAACCCGATGCGCTGCCAGTTGGCCGCCTCCTGGTTCGCCAGGAACTGGCGCACCAGCTTAGCCCCGCCCTGCCGGTTCAGTTCCGTGACCTTGGTCTTGATATAGTTGAATCCGGCATCGGCCAGGTAGAACTCCTGGGTCGCCTTCATGTGCTTGACGGTATCGATGCGGCTCTTGCCGCTGCGCCCCGCGACCAGAAACAGGGTCAACGCCAACACGATACCGATGCCCAGCACCACCGCCAAGGTCGCGCCCCTCTGTCCCGTTCCGCTTTGGTCGCAGACTTCGGCGAGGGCCTTCCGCAACGCCTGGATCCTGATCTTCATACTTTCCATCGCATCCCTTTTGGCGCGATCGCCCGTCCTAGCCGATGAATCCGCCGGCTCCTGCAAATGCATCAAAATCCCCTTACGTAAACGGTCTGATCCGACCTGCGCGCCAAGGTGATGTTCGAACGCCTGGTCTTGGCCGCAAAAGTGAGAGAATAGGCGATCTGTCCCGCCAGGCGATCGACCGCCTTCACCTTGAACTCCAGAGAATCCCCGGGATGGTTGGAAGGCACGAAGCCGCGCACGAACACGGGCGTCCCGTCCGCCCGTTCCCGGGATACCTGCAGAGCCTGGGCCGCATCGCGATAGATGCGCACGCGCTCCAACGGGAAGATGAGCGTTCCCTTGGGATAGGGAGCGAAGAAATCATTTTCCATGGTGAGTAAGGAATCGCGTATGGAAACGATGCGGGTGACTTCTTGGGCGCTTCCGGCGTAGATATAGGCGTACCCCCCCGCCGTGAAGATTCCGGCCTTGTCGGTCTTGACCATGCGTATGTTCTTGTTGAGAACGGGGGACGCGAGGCTGGCCGCGCTTCCGGTAAAGTTCCCGTACACGGAGATGGATTGGGAATCGGCGGACACGTCGAAGACGCGATGTCCTCCATTGACCCAGAGCGCGGCGGTCAATTTGCGGTGGGGATCGAAAAACAGGGAATCGCCGGATACGCCGCCCGCCACCAGGTAACGGTTGATGCAATCCACGGCGTTGCGGATTCCCTCCTGGAGCGAAGTCACTTGCTTCTGGCGCTCCAGATGGCCCATGAAATTCTTATAAAAGTGAAACGCGATCGTGCTTACGATGACGCTGATGACCATCGCGACGAGAATTTCCAGGAGGGTCATCCCCCTGTTGGCTTGGTACGGAATTTTCATTTGCCCTTGGCGTCGGCAACCGGTCCGACGGACATGCCGCCAGACCAACCCTCCGCCGCTTTGGATGAATTATAGGGGTTGGCCAAAACCTCCAACCACATAAACCACATAAGTTTGCCGAATAAAGCCGATCGAGGTCGATAGCCCCAGCTTTGGGCTTCCCAGGGGATTCCAGAGCCTATTTTTTATTAAATTCACCCTAATCGGCCTGCCCGGGGGCATACCCCGTTTCCGGGATTCGGAGTCCACCGCCGGTTTGATGCAATTTGGGATTATAGGGAAAAAGAGTTCGCCAAAGCATGAATACACAAACGACCGCATCGCCTTCCATCCAGGGTTTTGGCATCCCCTTCCTTACCGGAAAACAGATACGCCAGGGCTTCATCGATTTCTTCGCAGGCAAGGGCCACGTGTTCGTTCCTTCGGCGCCAGTCGTTCCGCACGACGACCCGACCCTGCTGTTCACCAATGCGGGTATGAACCAGTTCAAGTCCGCGCTCCTGGGCGATAACCGTGAAGGTTGGAAGCGCGTTGCCAACTCCCAGAAGTGCATTCGGGTTTCCGGCAAGCACAATGATCTGGACGAAGTGGGCCGCGATACCTACCACCACACCTTTTTCGAAATGCTGGGCAACTGGTCCTTCGGCGACTATTACAAGCAGGACGCCATCAAATGGTCCTGGGAGCTCCTGACGGAGGTCTGGAAACTGCCCAAGGATCGTCTGTACGTCACCGTCTACAAGAACGACGACGAGGCCGAGAACATTTGGAAGACCGAGACCGACATCGCCCATGAGCGTATCATGCGCTTCGGCGAAAAATCCAACTTCTGGGAAATGGGCGACGTGGGACCCTGCGGTCCCTGCTCAGAAATCCATTTCGACATGGGCGACCCGGCCACTCAGGCCGCCACCTTCGCCGATCCCGTCGAAGGCGTGAACGGAACCAACGCCCGTTACATCGAGCTCTGGAACAACGTGTTCATGCAGAGCGAGCGCCTACAAAGCGGCGAACTGAAGCCGCTCAAGCACCAGAACGTGGACACGGGTATGGGCTTCGAGCGCATCGTCTCCGTCATCCAGGGCACCGGCTCCAATTACGAGACGGACGTCTTCCAACCCGTCATCACCCGCATCGCCGAGCTTTCCGGCGTCCCCTATTCCAAGGGACCGGAAGGCACGCCCCACCGAGTCATGGCCGACCACGTGCGCGCACTTTCCTTCGCCATCGCCGACGGGGCCACCCCCGGTAACGAAGGCCGTGGCTACGTGCTTCGCCGTATCCTGCGCCGCGCCTCCCGCTTCGCCCGCAACCTGGGCCAGCGCGAGCCGTTCCTGGTCAAGCTGGTGCAGGTCCTCGCCGACACCATGGGCGACGCCTACCCGGAGCTGGCCCAGCGCCGGAGTTATATCGAACTGGTCATCCGCGCCGAGGAAGATCGCTTCATGCGCACTCTCGACCAGGGCCTGGAACGCTTCGCCAAGATGGCGGCCGAAGTCAAGGCCAAGAAGGATTCCACCGGTCAAATAGGCGGCGCGGAAGTCTTCGCCCTTTACGACACTTACGGTTTTCCCACCGACCTCACCCGCGTCCTGGCCGAAGAGCAGGGCCTGACCATCGACGAGGCCGGATACGCCAAGCATATGGAAGAACAGCGGGAACGCGCCCGCGGGGCCGCCAAATTCGACGGCAGCTTCGCCAGCGACGAGGGCTGGACAATCCTCTCCCCCTCCCTGGACACGGAATTCATCGGCTACGAAACCCTGGTTTCGGACGTGAACGCACGCCGCTACCGGGAGGTCAATGACCAGGTCTTCGTGGTCCTCGATAAGACTCCATTCTATGCGGAAGCGGGCGGACAGGTGGGCGACACCGGCACCCTCACCGGCGAACCCGGGCCGGCGGGAACCCCCTGCGTGGAACTGCGCGTCATCGACACCATCAAGCTGTTCGACATGGTCATCCACAAATGCGACCTGTTGGGCGGCATCTTGAGCCCGGACAATTTGAAGGGGCTAAAAGCCAAGGTGGACCGCGAAAACCGCTTCAAGGCCGTGCGCAACCATAGCGCGACCCACCTGCTTCATTTCGCCTTGCGCCAAGTTCTGGGCGACCATGTACAGCAGCAGGGATCGCGCGTGGCGCCCGAATCCCTCCGCTTCGATTTCACCCATTTCCAGGGCATGACGCCCGAGGAAGTTCGCAAAGTGGAGCTCCTGGTCAATCTCAGTATCGAAGAAAATCACGACATCTCCCATGCCGTCCACGGCATCGACGAGGCCAAGAAGATGGGTGCCATGGCGCTCTTCGGCGAGAAGTACGGCGACCGGGTGCGAGTCATCAAGATGGGCGAGGTGAGCATGGAGCTTTGCGGAGGCACCCACGCCACTGCCACGGGCGACATCGGACTCTTCAAGATCCTGTCTGAAAGCTCGATCGCCGCCGGGGTGCGCCGCATTGAAGCCGTGACCGGTCTCGGCGCCCTGGAAATGGTCCAGCGTAACTTTAACGCGCTGGGCGACATCGCCAAGGTGTTCAAAGCCAAGCCCGGCCAGGAAATTGAAAAAGTGACCGAAGCCGTATCCCGCATCAAGGCCCTGGAAAAAGAGGTCATGGAATTGCGACAGGCCCAAGCCCGCCTCCAAGCCGCTACCCTGATCGCCGAAAGCGGCAACCAGGTGAACGGAACCACCGTTATCATCAAGAAGCTGGACGAAAAGACCTATCCCAAGGACGCGGTTTCGCTCCTGGTGGAAGGGTTGGCCGGCCAATTGCGCAACGGCGTGGCCGTGCTGACCCATGTCTCGGGCGATGCCCTTTCCATCTTCGCAGTGTCGGGCAAGGAAGCCCAGGCCAAGGTGAAGGCCGGGGATCTGATTAAAGCCGTCGGCCCGGTGGCCGACGCCAAGGGCGGCGGCAAACCCGACCGCGCCCAGGCCGGGTCCAAGTCCCCGGACAAGGAACACCTGGTCCTGGCGGAAGCCGAAAAATTCCTGAACCAAGCCTTGGGGGCATAATGGCGGTTGGATTGATTGAAACCCGACTGATCCAATCCCTGGAGAAGGTCCGCTCCCTTTTCTTCGTGCTCTTGGATCCGGACTCGGACTCTCCGGAGGGGATCATCGAATCCGGTCTCCGGGCCGCCAAGCACGGGGCCGATGCGCTGCTCCTGGGCGGATCCTTCGTGGGCAATCCCAATTTCCAGAAGATCGCCGCGGGCCTCAAGAAAGAGACCCAAGTCCCAGTGGTGCTGTTCCCCGGAGGCTGCTCCCACGTGACTCCTGGCCCGGACGCCATCCTTTTTACGACCCTCATCAGCGGGCGCAATCCCCAGTACCTCATCGACGAACAGGTGAAGGGCGCCGTGCTGGTGCGCAGCCTGCGCATGGAAGCCATCCCCACCGCCTATCTGCTGATCGAATCCGGCCGCATGACGGCCGTCGAATACATCAGCAATACCAAACCCATCCCCTCGGACAAGCCCGCCATCGCGGCGGCGCACGCCATGGCTGCGGAATTGATGGGACAACGTTGGATTTACCTGGAAGCCGGGAGCGGCGCCCTCAACGCCGTTCCCGCGCCCATGGTCAAGATGGTGCGGGCCTCGGTGGGCCTCCATGTTATCGTAGGCGGCGGCATCCGCACGCCAGAGCAGGCGCGCGAGCGCTCCGAAGCAGGAGCCCACGCCATTGTAGTCGGCAACCTGTTCGAAGCCACCAAGGATGAAAACTTGATCCGGGATTTCGTCTCCGCCGTTCACGGCACATAGGAGTTTGCTTCGGAAAAAAGCGACCGTAGCGTCATAAACTCAAGCCCTCAATTTCCCAAAAGTGTGATGGCCATCAACCTTGGATTATAATGGCCTAATTAGTTTATTTAAATGTGCCTGAATTTAGAAGCATGAGTATCTGGATCGTCCAAGTCTCGAATCAATCCATTTAGAGTAACCAACTAAATGGAACGTGTAATTTTCGCGCATTTCTAATTTCGATCGCAGACGTTTGATCGTTTTTTTTGGAGGATCTGATGAGTTGCTACTTTAATCGTTCCCAATCCCTAGGGTCTGCTATTGCCCTAACTTTGATCGGGATTTCGCTTTCCTTCAGTGCCTCCAACAAAACTTCAGCCAAAAACAATTTGGCCGCGATCCCTCCTCCTACCACCTCGGCCAGAGTTTTAGATACGGCTTTGGCTCACAAACATTATGTGAACAGCGACTTCGACCAAGCCATTGAAATATTGGAGAAAGGGTTGAAAGAGGAAAAAGATCTGGGTCATAAAGACAGTGTTTTCATCTTCAAGCATTTGGGCGTGATGTACGCAGCTAAGTACGATACTCGGGAAAAGGGTAAATATTATATGCACCAACTTCTCACCATTGAGCCTACCGCGCGTATCTTGGACATGTACGCCAGTGACATGATCTATATGATTTTTAAAAACATTCAGGATGAATACGAAGCGAATGCGGTACGGTATGATAAAGCCGAGTCTCATCTGGCTGGCAACAGCCAAACGGGACCTAAACCGACTTCAGCCTCCCATAAATCCGAATCTGAAGGGGGCCATACAGCCCTGTATTGGGTGGGTGGAACGGGTATTGCCGTCGTGGCAGGAGTTGCCGCCTATTTCGCCTTTGTCGATGCGCCAAAACAAACGACGACAGTTCGCAATCACAACCCGTAATAACGAAACTTGGATTAAACAAAAATGAAAACTCGATCCCTGCTGACGTTTAACAGATTCGCACTCCTCCTCGCCGCGTCGGTGTTTCTGTTTTGGGCTTGTCGTTTGAATGACACTAATAAGGTTGTGGATCACTTGTCCTTTACCAAACTCTATGATTCTCTTTCCGCTTTTGACTCCGTTGTTATTGTTGTGAAAGACCGAGATGGGAAACTGATCGATTCCGTTTTTAATGGCAAAGTGGACCAACTCGCGAAAATTGAAAACCTAGAGGTGAAGGGCTGGGACGGGGGCGCAATCCTGATCGACATAACCGGGTTTAAGGGAAAGGAAGTCGTGTACAGCGTCCAAAAACGCTTCGACGGCAAAACGGGCAAAACGGATACCACTATTACCCTTAACGTACCGGTTACCGTTTTGGTCAATGAAAAAATTCCCGAATCCCTCACCCTATCACCGGACACTTTGTTTTTGGCCACCAATGGCGCACCTGGAAATTTGGTTGTGAAATCCATTCCAAGCAATGCCAGTAAAGTTGTCACGTGGCATATTGAAGATCCCGCCATCGCCTCCGTCGATACGGCCGGATTAGTCCATGGGCTAAAAAATGGCGCAACAAAAGTGTGGGCAACCTCGGTCGAAAAAACCACCGTTCAAGATAGCGCATGGGTGGTCATATCAGATCCCCTGCCCGTGGAAAGCATTCGCTTTCTCGAAGATTCTACGTCGCTTTATATCGGAGGCGCAGAAAAAATCCTATCCGTGCTGGTTTTGCCGGCTAAAGCAAATCAGGGGGTGGATTTTTCGCTCACCGATTCGACGAGACTGGCTTTAAAAAACAATCGTATTCTTGGATTAGTAGAAGGAGTCAGTTCCGTTATCGTCAAGTCCAAGGATAACCCCTCCAAGACCGATACACTAACCGTCAAAGTGCTTGCCAATCAACATATCGACAGCCTTCGACTCAATACCCACACAGCCAAACTCTTTACGGGTGGTGAAACCTATACCTTCATCGGAATTGTTTCACCATCAACCGCCCCCAAACAAATCCAGTGGAAATCAAAAAATCCGGATATCGCAACCGTTGATGCAACTGGAAAATCTAGCCCCGTCGGTCCGGGAAAGACGTTCATCTACGCCATCAGCCTCGCCGATAGTCTTCAAATGGACAGCGCCGAAGTGACCGTGAAACGGGACATGCCTCAAATGAATGTTGGTCAAGACACGATAATCTCTTTAGGCCAGACCGTCGCTTTTCTCCCCGTGGTAGCACCCCAGGAATACGGTCTTGTGGATGAGTTCAAATGGGATTTGGATGGCGATTTGACTTGGGATGGCACTAGCCCGACCGTAAAATCAACTTCTTATAAATACGACCTGGAAAAAGAATACTCGGTGCGATTCTATGTGCGCGACAGCGAAGGCAATGAAACCATAGTAATCAAAAAAGTAAAAGCGGCGAAAGGGCTCGTACTCAATATTACCTCTCCCGCCAATAACAGTTATTCACGAGTCGCCAATATCACACTTGTTTGGAAAGTAAACGAAACCGTCCAAGACTCGCAAAATACGGTTACGCTGGTTGAAGGAAAAAACATCATTACCCGGACGGCCAAAGATTTGGCCGGGACAGCGTTCTCAACCAGTATTACGGTCACGCTGGATTCTATAGCGCCCACCCCGCCGGTTATGGGTACAGTTCCACCAGCCATCGTGAACAAATCAGACCCTCGAATAAGCCTTGTATGGTCCTGGAGTAAAACGGGTGAAGCAACAGATTCCTTTGTTGTAAAGATGAATGGAGCGGAAGTGGCTCGTCAGACTGGAACGAATTATACGGTCAATAGCTTCATGGATGGTCTTTATCAATTAGAAGTAGTTGAAAAGGATCTGGCTGGAAACAATTCAACCGTGACCACGGCGGTCAGTGTATTGGTGGATAGAATTTCTCCGGACGCTCCTTCGCTATCAACCCCTATCTCGCCGAAAAAAACAGCCCAGTGGACATGGACAATCGGTACTGGAGGGAATGGTTTGTATGAATGCCAATTAGATGCCTTACCCGCAGCAACTTGCACGACTCCTTATACCTTGCCAAACCCTACCGATGGTGACCATACGCTCAATGTACGTCAAGTGGATGTAGCTGGGAATTTGAGCGCATGGACATCGACTAAAGTAACGATCGATTTGCAAATTCCGGTGGTCAAACTAACCAACTATTTAACCTTACCTACTCAAGTGATCAATTCTATTCTGCCGTTCACGGGGACTGCAGTCGATGACCGTTCAATGAGATATGTACAATACCGTGTAGGGAGTGGTACCACGAATCTAGCCAGTGGTACGGCCACATGGTCATTTACTCCAACCCTGGCAAAGGGACAGCAAATCTTGACCATTATTGCCGAGGATGTGGCGGGAAATAGGGATTCTTCTTCAGTTAGTATTACCTATGAACCTAAGGTCATTTTTGTTCGCAAGGGTTTAGCAACGGGTTCTGGAAATGGTACATCTTGGGCCAATGCTTTTTCAGAATTGGGACCATTGCTTAAACCTGATTTAACTTATCCTGCGGGCACACAATTCTGGGTATCCGAAGGAACTTATGAACCTTCAGTTCAAGCAGGATTCACTGTGCATTCGGACGTTTCGGTTTATGGAGGGTTTGCAATTGAGGGGACTGATTCATCTCTTGCAAGCCGAAATTTAGCGATTAATGTGTCAATGGCAACTCAATTTCCAATGACAGGTGCTTATATATTCGTTAATGCAAAGGATAAGTCCGATGCACTCGGTGCTTACTCCAATAACATTATTATCTCAGATTGGGAGATCAGAATTGGGAGATTTCCAGTCGGGTTTTCCGATGTAAGGAGAGGCACTTTGAACAACTTAACCTGTCAATATAATGATTCCTATTGGTCGCTAATTCTCAGTTCCTCCACCATTGACATTACCAATTCTAGATTTTATGGAAATACGACTAAGCAGGGAGCCATCACGTCCGATGGCTATGTACGAATTCTTAATACGCGGATCCAGAACAATTCGGTTTCTGATGGCGGCGGTGGTGTAACATTAAATTCGGGATCCGCGTGTGCAGGGAATGGGACAACGATTTCGGACAATTCTCCTCGGGAAATTCAATTGTACGGTGGGACTTTTTCAAGAGATGCGAGCGTTGTCATTGGTCCAAATGGTATTAGCAATGGAACGAATACAATAGTCAGCTCTTGTCCGGCTCCTTAGTGTGATGGTTCTCCCCTTCGAGAACCTAATCACGCAGAAATCAACTTTCCAGCATCCAAATGGGTTCCTGGGTATATTGCCCGCCATTTGAGTAAAATTTTATTTGAAATCCCAAAAAAATGTCGAATTCGGTCCGTTGGCAGAAATCTCCGCTTGCTAATCCAATATTCGTGGGATATATTAGGCCCGTTCTATGGCCATTTTCAAAGTCAAAGCCCTTAAACAGTTGGGGGCCCGGAGTCGATTTCACATTGGTTGTGGGGAGTTCTAAATGAATAAGTGGATATTAACCTCGGTTGCTCTTTTGTCCCTTCAATTGGGTAATGGTTTCGCCCAAGAAAATGTGCTAAGTGCAACTGATGTAAACGAGGGTTACACTCTCCTATTTGATGGCACTCTATCCAGCTTCAACGCCAATTGGGTCAATTATGTTCAAATCACTCCTTCCAACCCTCTCGGGAATGAAACGTATCTAGATTCAAAATATTACGTCGATGCTACTTGCAAGTGCCTCACCATGCCCATAACAGACAACGCTTCCCGTAGATATGATGCCAGTGATGTTAGGTCAAAAAAGATGTACTCAGATTTCGAATTGCGCATGACTTACCGCAATTCTGGCAATCAAGGTATTATTTATCGCGCATCACTGACCGGTGAACATGCGTGGAGAACGGGCGTTGAATACTCCATTGATGATGCAACGGATAAGGGTACAAGTAATCCTGGTGCAGCTTATGGTCTTTTTGCTCCCATCAAACCTGTTCCCTATAATCTTTTTAGTACTAATAAGTGGAATACCGCACGTATTGTGGTAAAAAGCGACAGTGTAAAGGGTGACAGTGTTGAGCATTGGATGAATGAGAAAAAGGTGGTTGGTTACAGATACCATAGCCCGACTTTCTGGGATGCCTATAATGCAAATTCTACCTGGAGCTCTGGCAATATCTTAACACTTAAGACTCCCCTTGATCGAAATGGTGGATCCATCGAAGAAGGCTTTATTAGCATTCAAGGAGATCATGGTGGAAAATGGATGATCAAAGATTTGAAAATAACCACCAAGCCCTGTTTTGGTCCTTTAAAAGCCGATGGTTCATCGGCATGTTCGGGCGTTGCGAGTAATCTCGGTTCCGGATTACCAGGCCTCAAGGTGGCCTATACCGCGAAGCGTTTGGATGCAAACACACTTGACATCGAATTTTCCAAAGACGTCGTTCGAGGTGCAACCATTGTGGGAATGGATGGAAAAGTAAAGGGCCGAGCAATCGTGTCTCAGGGGGGAAATCATGCCCAGTTCTCCGGTTCTTTCCAACCTGGGCTCTATTTTCTGAGGCTTAATTTGTCTTCCGGATTAACTACCCAAAAAATAAACTTGCTGTAAAATAGCGTAACAAACACGGTTGGTTTTATTTTCTTTGTTTGGGATTAATGAAACGAAATTGGGGAAACATTAAGGTTTTCCTCAAATCTCCCTTGAAATATCGGTTAAGGAAAGACAACTTTTCAAAAGGTATGCGAATGTTTCTTTCAAACTCGGGTAGATCCGAATTCCGGGGCGTGACCATGGTCCATAAAATTGGTGTAGCCGTGCTAGGCGCAGGATTGTTGTTGAATGTATTGGCCGAGGAAGGGCCAATGGCTGTTTATAAGCCTTTGAATTTTGGAGGATTCTCCGAATTCGGCTCTCTCCAAAGCGGCCAATACGCCAACAATAAGGGTTTCAATGACGAATGGGTGGATCATTTCGGGGCATATATTGCCCAGACGGTTCAATCCGGTGATGACCTCGCTTTTGACATTGGTCTTCGCGGGGTTTTTGTATTTCAAAAGCGGGAACTGATCAAATCCACATGGGGCGGCTCTCAATACAAAAACTTTTTCGTCGGGCCCTCGGTTGCCGATATTCGTTATGGCGCTTCCGCCGGAAATGGAAAATCCTTCGGATTACAATTCGGTATGTTCGCCGAGAAGTATAATCCGGATGCCAGCAATCTCGGAGAATACTTGTTCCGGTCCGGGACTTATCCGAATTATGTGACTTCCGGTGGTATCTGGTTCGTCAACAACACCTCCGTGCAATTACAGGCACTGAAAGCAAGCTACAATGTTGGTACCTTAACCAGTGATTTTTTTCTCATCACCGAAACCTCCCTGCCCGCTTTGTACGATATCTCGGCCGCCGCGGTTGTGGGATACAAAATGGGTGATGGCCTCTTGGACTTGGGTGCGGGCATCAATTTTAAACATTTGATTCCAGTTAAGCCTTCGCGAACCTCTCCCCACCTTTCTTCGAATGCCTATTTCACCAAGGACGGTGTAGATTATACCGGTTATGATGCTTTTTATTCCGAACGGAGAAACTTCTATCTACGTCGACAGGTTGAAGATTCCGCCAATGCCAGCAAATATAAAGCGCTGGCCGTAGTCGATTCTACCAATAGCGCTAATGTCAAAACATGGCTCAAGGATCCGGTCGCGGCTGGAATCACGCCTAAGTACTTTACCCAAAAGGGTTTGATTGTGATGGCCCGTGCCTCCCTGGACCTAAAGAAAATTATCAGCTCAGAGGCATTCGGTCCCAATGACATGCGCCTGTATGCCGAAGGCGCTATTCTTGGGGTACAAAACTATCCCGTGTTTTACACTGATATTACCGAGCGAATGCCGCTTATGGCAGGGTTCAATATTCCCTGCTTCAAATTCCTAGATCTACTTTCCGCCCAGGTAGAATATTTCAATTCACCCTACCTCAACTCCTATTGGGAATTGGTGCGCAATAGCTCCGGTATCCCAACCGCCCCGCTCGGAAGCGATGTCAGACGCTCTAAAACAGAATATGGGGACATCACAAAAAATGACAATCTCGCTTGGTCGTTCTTGGCCAAAAAAACCTTGGGCGGGGCTGCCTTCGTTTCCGCTCAGGTTGCTCGCGACCATATTCGCACCGTGAGTATTGATACTTGGACGGCTCCAGAGCCGAATGAAGTTTTGGGAAATAAAAGCGACTGGTATTGGATGCTCCAGTTCGGGTTTGGGATTTGAGTATGGCCAAGAATAGGACCCAACTAAGGATAGGAGCCAAGATGAAGGCGAGATTGGCCATAAGCCTTTTATGGGCCGGAGCCACTCTGGTGGGATGGACCCATGCGGGTGAAGGTTTGGATGTTAAAATGAAGCCGTTGCAATTCGGCGCTTTACAAGAATTCGGCATTATTAAAAAGGGTCTTTTGGTCTCAACCCCCGTCACCGAAATGAAGGATGAATGGGTGGATCATTTCGGGACTTTTTTGGTACAAGAGGCTATCATCAATGATCGGCTTGTGGTTAAAGGCGGACTGGGAGGGATATTCCAATTCCCTAAACCAGAAAAATCTCAGGAAGCATTTGGTGGAAGCCAATACAAGCTATTTTACATCGGACCTTCCGTAGCCGAAGCCATGTACCATTTTGGGGGAGCTGAAAACAGCATGTTCAGCCTCGGTGGTGGCATGTTTCCGTTCAAATACAATCCGGATGCGAATAATCTTGGTGAATATCTTTTCAGGTCAGGTCCCTATCCTAGCTTTATCATGACGGGCGGAAATGGCGGATTGACCGCCATCGGAGATCAATTCTCCATTCTTCAGGGATTTCGTTCTCATGCCCATATCGGAAATTTCAACGTGGATATGTTACTCACAACTGAAACCGGGTTACCCCCTCTCTATGATTGGTCCTTGGCCTTTGTCGCAAGCTATCAAATTGCAGATGGCTTATTGGATTTAGGTGCCGGCGTAAACTTTAAACGGTTGATCCAAATCGATGCAGAAAAAACTTCCGTCAGGGCCGTGGAGAATTCCTATTTCCAAAAAGGCAATACTTGGTATTCAGGAGATGCGCGCAACTATACCAATCCCGCCAGCTTCATCTCTGATTTAGCCGACACCGCCTACGCAAAGAATACCAAGGCAGATTCAGTGCTCGGAGACGGATTCAAAGCCCAAAGTCTAAAACTGTCCTCCATCGCGGATTCACTGGTAGAGGGCGGTCCCTGGCTCGATGCTAAAACCGGGTTAGTGCCCGGGGCAAGCTATTATACCCCAGCCGGCACTTTGGTTATGGCCAGAGCCAGCGTGGACTTCAAAAAACTATTTAACGCTGCTTTTCTTGGGCCCGAGGACTTGAGGCTCTATGGTGAAATCGCTTTGTTGGGAACCAAAAATTACCCCGTCTATTATGAAAAAATGACCGAAAGAATGCCCATGATGGTGGGGTTCAATGTACCTGGTTTCCATCTCCTTGATCTAATTTCAGTGCAAATGGAATACTACAATTCGCCTAATTTGAACAATACCTCTACCATAGGTGCCAATAATTGGGCTCTTCCTTTTATACCTGAAAAGGGGGATCCAATTTTTTCCAAGAAAGCCTTCAATGACTTGAGCACCAAGGACAATTATGCTTGGTCTATTCTAGCCCGCAAAAAAATCCTCTCCGCTCTAAACCTGAACGTTCAGGTCGCTCGCGACCATATGCGTACTATAGGCACAGACTGGTTCTACGGTTCCCGGTTTGAACCGAATGAAATTCTTCACAAGACCTCTAGCTGGTATTGGATGTTCCAGCTCGGTTGGAATATCTAAAGGGAAATGGCAATGAACAAGATAGCCTTAGCCTTGACTTGCGGTATCGGTCTCTTAGCCGCCCCTTTATGCGCCGAGGACGCGCCAAAGATTGAGTATAAGCCCCTTTCCATTGCAGCATTGCATGAATTCGGACAGCTCAAAAAAGGTATTTATCATATAGGTTCCGGAAGTGTGGGTGAAGTTTGGACGAATGATTGGATCGATCATTTCGGCGCCTTTGTCACCAAGGAAGCGATAGTCAACGAACGCTTGTTTTTAAGCGGTGGTTTGGGTGGCGTATTCCAGTTTCGTAAGCCTGAATTGCTTTCTCCGGATTTCACTGGGAGCCAACGTAGGAATTTTTTCATGGGGCCTACCCGGGCCGTGGCCGAATATCATTTTGGCGATCCGACAAATCCATATCTAACCTTGGGTTCGGGTATGTTCATGTATAAGTACAATCAAGATGCAAATGACTTAGGTGAATATCTTTACCGGTCCGGAGCCTATCCCGCCTATACGGTGACGGGCGGTTATGTGCTCGTCAACAGCGCCGCGGCCAATGTACAAGGTGCCAAGGCGAGTCTGAATTTTGGGAACTTTAAAGCCGATTTTCTAATCACCACCGAAACGAACTTGGCCCCTTTTTATGATTGGTCCATTGGCGGTATCGGCAGCTATTCCATTGCCGATGGATTGCTTGACCTTGGCGCCGGCGTCAATTTTAAAAGGTTGTTTCCAGTCAAGCAAACTCGCACTTCCAGGCCGACTTTAACCAATAGCTATTTCACCTTAGGTGGCCAAGATTACACTACCAAAACTGATTATTATAGTCATCAAGTTGAATTTTACAATAACAAAAAGAATCATGTGGACAGTGTGAAAGCCGCGGCGCTAAAAGTGCTGCTTGATACGGTGAATGCCGTTATCTCCCCGTCACGTATGGACAATAAACCTGAGATTTTGCATTACACCAATGCCGGAATACTTCTCATGGGCCGCGCGAGTCTGGATTTGAAAAAGATCATGAGTTCGGATCTTTTCGGACCACAGGATTTGAAGCTCTATTCGGAAATCGCGGTGTTGGGACTAAAAAATTATCCGGTCTTTTATACCAAGGTGACCGAGCGCATGCCGATTATGTTCGGCTTTAATCTGCCTACGTTTAGGTGGCTTGATCTCCTGTCGGTGCAAGGGGAAGTGTTGAAGTCACCTTGGCTCAATAACACCGCTCAAATCGGCAATAGTGCCAGCCCGACTCCCGCCTTACCTCAAGCATTTGACCGCGTGGCATCCAAAAATGAATGGAACGATTTGGCGACCAAGGATGATTGGAAATGGAGCATCTTAGCCAAAAAGAAAATCGGAAACTATATCACCATTTCCGGTCAAGCCGCTAATGATCATATGCGCATGGTTTCCTCGCGATACTTCTACGGTCCGCAATATGATCACAACGAAGTCACCGTTTCCAGCGACCATTGGTATTGGATGACTCAGGTTTCTTGGGGTATCTAGTCCAGTAATTATCGGCGGGTAGGATACCTCTCCGACCGGCTCAACTCAATACAGAATCCCCACTACTGCACCAGGTGGATGTAGAATGCCGCGACCGGGGCGGAGAAGAGCAGCGCGTCGAAGCGGTCGAGGATGCCGCCGTGGCCGGGGATCAGGTTGGAGGAGTCCTTGGTCTCGGTATAGCGTTTGAGGATGGAGATGAACAGGTCACCCAGGATGGCGGTGGCGCAGAGGATGAGTCCCAGACCCAGGTTGGCCAGGAATCCCGTGTGCAGCAGTTTCGGGCCGAGGAGTGTTACCGCGAGTACGGTGAGGGCCGCGCCGCCTAGGGCGCCTTCGATGGTTTTGCCAGAGCTGATGGTGGGGGCGAGTTTGTGCTTGCCGAATTTGCGGCCGGTGAAATAGGCGCCGCTGTCCGCCGCCCCGATCGCGATTTGCACCATCAGCAATGGGAATATGCCTTTCCAGCCGGAGTGGTCGGTGAGAAGACCGTAGACGCCCGCCGCGTAAATGCCGAAGAAGGCGCAGCCGAAGAGTTGCATGTAGAGCCATGGGGCGAGATTGGAGATGTCCACCAGGCGGAAGCCGATGAGGGTGAAGGCAAGGACGGCCGCGATGGAGACACCCCAAAGCCAGAGGTCGGGGGAGGCTGCTAGGGTGATGGTGTCGTCCAGCAGTCCGGGAAAGTGGGGAATGGTGAAGATGAAAACCAGGACGCCGGTGAGCCAGGCGATTCCCGGACCGGCGAATTTCGAATCGATCATGCGGGAATATTCCCAGGCTCCCACGGAGAGGATAAGGGCCATGACGGCCCAACGGGAATGCGGGCCCGCGATAAGGGCGCCGTAGATGAGCACGATCATGACCGAGGCCGAAATGAGACGCACGGCCAGGTTCGACACGATCAGCCTTCCAGTACTTTGCCGAAGCGGCGCTGCCGGGAGTGGTATTCTTCGATGGCTTCCACCAGGCCGTTCTTGTCGAAGTCGGGCCAAAGGGTGGTGGTGACATACAGCTCGGTATAGGCAATTTGCCAGAGCAAGTAGTTGGAGATGCGCTGGTCGCCGCCGGTGCGGATCAACAGTTCCGGATCGGGGACTTCCGGCAGGTAGAGTTGCGCGCCGAAGGACTGCTCGTTGATATCCGATGGCTGGATTTCGCCTCGCTTGACCTTTTCGGCCAGGGCGCGTGCAGCGTCGAGGATTTCCTCGCGGCCACCGTAAGAGACGGCGAGGTTGAGCTGGAGGCCGGTGTTGTTACGGGTCCGCTCGATGCCCCATTCCAATTCCTTGCGGGTCAGGTCGGGGAGCTTGTTGAGGTTACCGAGGGCGCACAGGCGGACGTTGTTATCCATCAGATCCTGGATTTCCTGGCGGACCATGACCACCAGCAGATTCATCAAGGCGTCGACTTCGGGAAGCGGCCGCTCCCAGTTCTCGGAGCTGAATACGTAGAGGGTCAGATATTTGACATCGAGTTCGCCGCAGGCGCGTACGATTTTCTTGGTGGCCTTGGTGCCTTCCCGGTGTCCCATGACCCGGGGAAGCAGGCGCTTCTTGGCCCAGCGGCCGTTGCCGTCCATGATGATGGCGATGTGGGAAGGAGGCTTGCGCAAAGAACTAGCCTTGGTCAAACGGTCAGGATGTCTTTTTCCTTTTCGGCGATCACCTTGTCCACTTCGCCGATATACTTGTCGGTAAGGGCCTGGACTTTGTCCATCAAGCCCTTCAACTCGTCCTCGGAATGGCCGGCGTCCTTGGACGCTTTTTTCAGGTGTTCGTTTTCGTCGCGTCGGATATTGCGGATGGCGACCTTACCCTCTTCGCCGATGCCCTTGGCCAATTTGGCGAGTTCCTTGCGGCGTTCGCCGGTCAGGACGGGCATGTTGAGGCGGATGAAGGTGCCATCGTTCACCGGATTGATGCCGAGATTGCTGGCAAGGATAGCCTTTTCGATTGGCTGCATCATGGTTTTTTCCCAGGGCTTGACGGCCAGGCAGCGGGGCTCGGGAATGGTGATGGCTGCGACTTGGGCGATGGGGGTCTTGGTTCCGTAGTAGTCCACGAAAACGTTGTCC
This sequence comes from Fibrobacterota bacterium, assembly GCA_030854955.1. Lineage (GTDB taxonomy): Bacteria > Fibrobacterota > Fibrobacteria > UBA11236 > UBA11236 > Chersky-265. The sequence continues at coordinate 18,029 of JALYSE010000070.1, forward strand.
AAGATGGCGGGGGAGGCCGTTCCGGTGCGGATCTTCGCGAGATCCCGGCGGGCATTGTCCACAGTCTTACTCATGCGTTCTTTGATGGAATTTTCGTCCAACATGGTTTTACTCTCCGCTGGTGACCAGAGTACCGATTTTCTCGCCGCGGGCGGCCTTGGCCAGGTTGCCTCGCACGTTCATGTCGAATACCAGGATGGGGATGTTGTTCTCCCGGCACAATGCGAAGGCGGAGGTGTCCATCACCTTGAGCTGGCGGTTGATCGCCTCGGTGTAGGTAATGGTCTCGTACTTGACGGCGTCCTTGTGCTTGTTGGGATCCTTATCGTAGATTCCGTCCACATTGGTGGCCTTCATGATGATATCGCAATTGCATTCGATGGCGCGCAGGGTCGCCGCGCTGTCCGTGGTGAAATAGGGATTGCCCGTACCTGCGGCGAATAAGGTGATGCGGCCTTTTTCAAGGTGGCGCACCGCGCGGCGGCGGATGTAAAACTCTGCGATGGTGGACATCTTGATGGCGCTCATCACCCGAGTGTAGATCCCGAGCTTTTCCAGGGCGTCCTGCATGGCGAGGCAATTGATCACGGTGGCGAGCATGCCCATCTGATCCGCGGAGACGCGGTCGAAGCCATATTTGCTGAGGGTTCCGCCGCGGATCATGTTTCCGCCGCCGACGACGACTGCGAGCTCGACGCCGGTGCGGGCGGCGGCAGCGATTTCGTTGGCCATGACCTCGAGCTCTTCGCCGTCGATCCCGAACCCGCCAGGCTTGCAGAACGCCTCACCGCTGACTTTGAGCAGCACGCGGCGATAGCGCGCCTTACCGGGCTTGGCTTTGGAAGGATCGGCGGAAGCGGTGGGCATAAGGGTTCCCGACGCGACAAAACAAATAGTTGCGACCGATCGGTGATTCTCGGCTTTATGGGGAGCGCGTCAAGCGGTGCAAGGCGCGAGCTATTCATCGACAGCGGCGATTACAGTCAGAGCCGGGTTCTGCGAACCCGGTCGGCTCGCCGA
>JALYSE010000071.1:0-3048 GCA_030854955.1 Fibrobacterota bacterium
CCCTGGATGCACTGCGTGAATATGCCGCTTCCGAGGAACCTCTCGACAAGGCAGGTGCCTACGCCATCCAGGGCCATGGGGCCCGGTTGGTGGAAAAGGTGGACGGGTGCTTTTACAATGTCATGGGCCTGCCCATCCAGCTGACTTTGCGGATGCTCGGGCCATACCTTCATTAGGAGAGTCATGAGCGACGAATCGAACGATACAGCATCCAAAGGTCGGGAACAGGGCGAAACCGGGATCGGCAGGTCCTTGCGGGAAGCACGCCAGGCCGCAAACATCGACGTCAATAAGATCTGCTCGGATCTCCGCATCGCCCCCCAGACGCTCGATGCCCTGGAATCGGGGAACTACCACCTGCTGCCCGGCGATCCTTATATCCGGGCCCTGTTAGGGTCGGTCGGACGTTACCTCAACATCGATCCCATTTCCCTGCTGCAGGGATACAACAAGGAAATCGGTGCGGTGCATGCCGCGCCTTCCATCGCTCCCTACAAGGATAGGACCCAGACCCACACCGCCACCCATAAGCAGATCTTCATCGGCATCTTCGCGGTCCTGTTCATCATCCTGTTCCTCCTGTTCCGCAAGCTCAACGTCAATGAGGACTCGGTTGCGGTCGTGCCACCCATGGCCGCACCGACGACCGATACCCTCGCCCCCGCCCAGGACACCCTTTTGGAAAGCAAGTCCCTGGCGCCGGATTCATCCCTCTCCAAGCCCACTGGACCCGTCGCTCCGGCCGGCCCGGTCGGCAAACCTGCGGATTCGGCCAAGACGCCCAAACCGGATCAGACCGGGGTCCCAGCTCCGGCCGGCGCCACCGGAACCGTGCTTCCCGGATCCGCCCCGGCTACGGCCGCCATCGACTCTGCCGGTTTGATCATGGCCGTGGTTAAGCCCCTCATGGACAGCGTGGGCGTAAAGGTGATGCGGTACGGCAAGGAGGATTTCTCCACGGTACTGCGACTTGGCAAGCAGATGCAGGTCAGCCATACGGATACCATCACGGTCATGGTTTCCAAACGGAAATCCGTGGAAGTCACCATCGGCGGCAAGACCGTGATTCCGGCCAAGAAAAGGTTTAAAATATACGGGAACAACCTGAAAGCCTTCTGAACATGACCATAGCCATCCTTATCATAACAGCCCTGGTGCTTCCCTTCGCCCTGCTCTATCTCACCCTGGCCACCAACGATTTCGAGAAGAATACCAAGACTCTCGCCGCTCTCCTGAATAAGCGGTACCACATTGAGCCGCCCAAGAAGGCATCCAATGCCACCCAATCCATGCAGTCAATCGTCAAACTTCCGGGGCAAGCTCTAGGGCCTGCCCGCTCTTCCATCCCATAGGCGGAACCCGTGCGCAAAGCGGACATCAAGCGTAAGACCAAGGAAACGGACATCAAACTGTTTCTGGACCTCGACAATCCCATCGACGGCCCCATCGATACCGGTTCGCCCTTTCTCGATCATATGCTGGATCTGTTCCGCAAGCACGGCGGACTGGGCCTGAGCGTGGAATGCAAGGGCGACAAGGACATCGACATGCACCACTCCGCCGAGGATATCGCCATCTGCCTCGGCGAGGCGCTGCTCAAGGCCGTGGGCGACAAGCAGGGCATCGAGCGGTACGGATTCTATTACGTGACCATGGACGAGGCGTTGGCGCGCTGCTGCCTGGACCTGGCCGGCCGCATCGGCTTTGTGTACAACGCCGCCATCCCCACGGCCCGGATCGGGAACCTGGACACGGAACTGGTGCAGCATTTCTTCCAGAGCATCGCCGAGAACGCGAAGATGAACCTGCACATCGACCTGCTACGGGGCACCAATACCCATCACTGCATCGAAGGCATATTCAAGGCCTTCGCCCGTGCGCTCTCGATGGCCATCTCGCCTTCCCGGCGGGTCCAGGGAGTTCCCTCCACCAAGGGGACGCTGAACGCGTAACCCGTCTAAGGCCGCCACCATGCGCGGTAGCCTGGAAGCCTCGGAGGATGCGCGCAAACGAGTACATGAATGCGCGCGGCTGGACGCCCGCCGCGGTGGACGCTGGGTGCTCCGAAGGTATTGAGCCGGATTTTTCGAGTCGGGCCCCCGGAGGGGGGCGAATCTCAATGTTGATTTTGGGTTGCGCCGGCCAGCATCTGGGCCACCCTGGCCACCAGTTCCGAGGGCGTAAAAGGCTTGCGCAGGAATCCGGCCATGCCCGCTTTCACTTCCGTTCCCACCCGGGGATCATCCGAAAAAGCGGACATATACAGAATCTGGATATCCGGACGCAGGATGCGCATGGCCTGGGCCAGATCGCAACCATTCACTTCTGGGCTCATGCGGATGTCGGTCAGCAATAGGTGGATGGGAAAGGGGTGGTTTTTGTTGACGAACAGGGCATCTTCACCGCTGCATCCGAATATCACCGTGTACCCTTCCATGTAGAGGACGGTCTTCGCAAGTTGCACGATTGACTGCTGGTCGTCGACGACAAGGATTGTCTTTGGGCTTTCCATAGGGCCGTACTCCTCGGCTGGTCGTGCTTCATTGTATGCCTACACCTGGGCCCTTTTCCAGCATGGCATATGAATATTTCAGGGATTTTTACGGGCCGATTGCCAGAATGGCCTGCGGAGTGGGTTCTCAGCCGCCCAACGCCTTCCGATACAAGGCCTCGTATTGGGGCACGATCTGATCGGGATTGAAGAACCTGACTGCGGCTTTGCGTCCCGCTTTTCCCATGCTAACGCGCATCTCTTTGGACTTGCCCAGGGCCACCGCGTGGCGGGCCATGGCGTCGACGTCGCCCACCTCGGCCAGGAGGCCGTTTTCCCCATCGGTCACCACTTCCGGAATGCCGCCCGTGCGGGTGGCCACCACGGGAACCTCGCAGGCCATAGCCTCCAGGGGCGCCAGGCCGAAGCTCTCGGTCTCCGAAGGAAACAGCAGAACGTCCGAACAGCCCAGGATGCTGACAATATCGAGTTGCTTCCCCAGGTAACGCACATGTTTCTGGACCCCAAGCTTAATCGCCAACTCCTTGGCCTCGCGG
>JALYSE010000071.1:3058-19031 GCA_030854955.1 Fibrobacterota bacterium
CCGGATTACGTCCGGGATGCGTTTGACCGGGCGGAAGTTGGACACGTGGATATAGATGATCTGGTCCGGCTTGGCGAAATTCGATCGATGGCATGCGAAAGCCGAATGCCGGAACAGGTCCAGATCCACGAAATTGTGCACGCGATGGATGGGCTGGGTCGGAGTGAAAACCGTTTCCGTCTCCTTCTTCAGGTAGTCGGAAACGGCGGTCACAATGGTGCTCTCGTTGATGCTGAACCGCGTGATGTCGAAAAAGCTTTTTTCCTTGCCCACCAGGGTAATGTCGGTTCCGTGCAAGGTGGTCACGAAAGGGATGCTCAGGGGGCGCATCAACTGGGACGCCAGGTAGGCGCTCACCGCGTGGGGGATTGCGTAGTGCACGTGGAGGAGATCGAGGCCCTCGGAGACGAAGACGTCCTTCATCTTGGCGGCCAAGGCCAGATCATAGGGAGGATGCTCAAAGAGCGGATAAGGCTCCATGTCGACGGTATGGAAATAAATGCGCTCCTGGAATTCGCGCTGCAGGCGGTACGGGATGGTGGAGGTGATGAAATGGACCTCATGACCGTTCTTGGCCAGGAACTTGCCCAGCTCGGAAGCCAGGACTCCGCTGCCTCCGTAGGTGGGATAACAGGTGATGCCGATTTTCATGCGAATCTTTCCCCGCCCAGGGCGGTAATGTCATGCACTTCGGGGAGCTCGTTGGAAACGAAGGCTTCCGCGTAGCGGCGCTTGATGCGTTGTCCCCAGAAACGGTTGCGCACCGAAAGGAACTCCATGAACTCCGGGCTGGCCAGGTCGGTCTTGCCTGTGAATGCCTTGGCTCCGGGATGGTGGAACTGGCTCTTGTAGCAAAGTACGGCCTTGATCTTCGCGTCCCAGAAGGGCGTGATGTCTACGCAGAACGAGGGCTCGTGCAATTCTACCCCCAGGAAGTAGAAGAGCCTGCCGGGCCGGTGAGGCTTTCCCGGGCAGTCGAGCTTCGCCAGGCCCGATTTATAGACGGCCTGTTTCACGATGCGCGATGTCGTTTCATGATCGGGATGCTCTTCCCGCCAATGGTGGGTGATGACCACCTTGGGCCGGAAGATCCGGATTTGATCGATCAGGAGTTTCTGGGCTTCCCACCCGTCCGTGAGCCTTCCGTCCGGCAACCCCAGGTTCACCCGTTCCGCCCCGAGCACCTTGGCCGCGGCCTTGGCCTCCTTGGCGCGGATCTCGGGGGTGCCGCGGGTGCCCATAGAAGCGTCGGTCATGTCCACGATCACCCCGCGCTTGCCGAACGCGGCCAGACGCAGGAGCGTACCGCCGCAGCCCAACTCGATATCGTCCGGGTGGGCTCCCACCGCCATGAAATCAACCTGGTCAACGGCCATGTCTAGGCCCTCCTAGTGAATGCAATGCATATAAACCCCTTGTATACGCATTGCGGATACTTCCGGGTTCCGGGCGGAGAGGTTTCCGGCACCGGAACAGCTCCGCGCTCAAGCCCCATCGTTTCCGTATTTGAAGACCTGCAGATCCGTGGCGCACGGATCGATCTGTTCCCGCATCGACGCCATCCCGTCCTTGCCGATGGCGTTCAGCAGGGACGGCAGGCTCATGTGCCTGTCTTGTCCCATGCCGTTGCCCAGCCAGCGCAGGTGATCGAAAAGCGCCTGTTTCTGGCGAGCCGCTCCGGCGAAGGACGCCTTTTCCAGGCTTCGCAGATACCGCTTCCAGGAGGCCCCCAGATCCTTTTCCAGGCGATCCATGGGTCCCGTATCCTTGAAATGCTTCTCATGGATCTTGCGGACGCCGTCCAGCCAACGTTCCGCCGGGGCTTGCGAAAGCGCGGATGCGGCGGGGTTGGCGCGCCAGAGGCGATCCGAAAGGCGGCCACGCAGGGCGGCCGGTCCGAAGCGGATGAGCTCGGCCAAATCCAGGCCCTCCCCCTGGAAAGCCTCGAAGGCTTCCCAGGGCGCTACGGTCGCGGTCATGCGGGGATGCGCCAAAGGCATACCCCCGTGCACTTCCATGAATAAGGGAGCCAATTGGGCGAAGTAACGGAGTTCCGCCGGCCCCAGCACATGGCCCAGGACCGGGAAGATCGCGTCGGCGGCCAAGGGCCGGCTGAAGACGTCATGGGTCAGTTCCAACCCTGCCAAGGATGGGCGCAAGTCATGGGCAGGGCGATCGGGCATGTAGAGTTTTTCGCCGGATCCGTTTCGCTCGGCGAAGAGCCGGTGGCGCTCGCCGTTGCGGAGGGCGAAGGCATGGACCACCCCTGGGCGGACCTCCACCTGGGTGGGAATCCCGGCCGCCAGGGCCGAAGTCGTGCCTTTGCGCAAGGCATTGTGCCACGACTCCCATTCGCCCGCCGCCCGTTCCAGAACCGGGCGGGCCAGGGCGCGAAGGTTGCGCGAATAGCCGTCCACGAACAGAATGCCCTCTTTGCCCAGTTGCGAGTGCGCCAGCCTCAGGAACCCCGAGCTCAGGGTGCTGGGAACGGGATAGGCGCGGCGCAGGGGTTCGAGGATTTCCGGGGACCAGATGGAACCCAGACGGTTGAGCAGATCCTTCAATCCATCCGGATCCACGCGGCGTTCGCCCATCGCAAGCGGGCGGCCCTGGTCGGGAAAGGAAAGCCGCAAGTCGCCCCGGACCTCGGCGGCGCGGCGGTCGAGAAGCTCCACATGGTTACTTTCATCGAGATCGGCGTCGTCCCCCGCCACCCAGAAGATGGGAATGACGGGCCGGCCGAGCCGGGTCGTCCATTCGCGCGCCATGGCCGCGCAGGTCAGGGCCTTGTAATACCAGAGGATGGGGCCGCCCAAAAGGCCGGGCTGTTGTCCCGTGAGCATGAATACGGCATGCCCCGAGCCCACAGCTTCCAGGTTCGCGCGTTGTTCCGGCGCCAAGGGGGCGAATGCGTTCTCATGACGCAGGAAATCCTGCAGGTCCTTGCCCGCAGCGGCGCCACGGGCTCCTTCGGCGAATCTAGTGTCCAGATGCGCCATGCGGCGGGCCACGGAGGCCTCGGACCGGAAATGGCCGCCGGGAAAAATGGCTGCGCTCAGGGTCGTATTCCCCAGAGTACCGGCGCCTTCCAGCGGCGAAGCGAACAGGACCCGCTGGGCCGCATCCTCGGCCGGCAGACGGGCGTGCAGGGAGATTGGCATGATTCAGGCGGCCTGGAAAAGCATGGCCATGCGGGGAGACGATTCCGGACGCCAAACGCCGCCGGTCTCATCCCCGAAGGTGGCGACATGGCGAAGTGAGAATCGCTCGGACAGGGAGAGGATGGCCTCGGGCTCGTAGAGGCGGACGCGCTCTTCGAAATGTTCAACCTCGCAACCGAGCCGCCGGATCTCGATCTCCTTCACCACAACGGTGCCGGGGCCCGCGACCGGGCCGTCCAGCCGGCGGCGCTGAATGACTTCGGCGCCTTCAATGGTTCGGCGATCATCGGACACCAAGTGCTTGATCAAGTGCCCCTTGTTGATGAGGTCCAGGAACAGGTAGCCTCCAGGCTTGAGCACGGAAACGAATTGCGACAGCGCCGCAACGTCCTCCTCGAAAGTAGCAAAGTAGCCGAAGGAAGTAAAAAAGGAGGTTACCAGATCGAAACCCCCTGGGCGGAACGGCAGGTGGCGCATGTCGCCGTGCGCCACCATCAGGCCCGCCGCGCGCGCATCGCGCAGAAGAGACATGCTCAGGTCCAATCCCAGGCTGCACGCATAGCCGCGTTTGCGCAGAATCTCGAGGTGGCGGCCCGGCCCGCAACCGATGTCGAGGATACGCCACTCGGGCGTTACCGGTAACGCGCACAATACAAAGCGGACCTGCGCCTCGGCTTCGGCGTAATCGCGGTGCGGATAAAGCTTTTTGTAGGTTTCGCCGAACCAGCGTTTGTACCAGCTTCTATCCATCGGCAGGCCGCAAAGTCGAAGCGGGGCCTGCGAGCCCATACTGCCGGCTCAAGGCCGGAACACGACGAGCTGCAGTTGGTCGTCCAACTTGCAACTTGCGGTATCCGAATTTCAATCTTGGATTCGCGGTTCGATATCGAAACGCCAGAAAGGACTGGCGGAACCGCATCGTTTCCGGAGGTCGGTTTAAGCGGGTACCAAAGCAGCGGACATCTGCTGCAAAGCGGCGTAGAAATCCTCGGTCTGAGGAGGAATGCTGCAATGGGCCGTGAGGGTCTTGGGATTGCGAAACTTCAGCGGGGGCAGTTTTTTGCTCTTGCTGAAGACGATGATGGGCTTGGGATTGATATCTTCGAGCACGCCGAAATATTTCAGCAGAGAAACGCAACGCTGCCAGCTCTGGTGATCCACCAACATTCCATCGAAGGCGCCCAGGCGTCCTCGGGAAAGCACGGCCGCCAAGTCGAAGGTTTGGAAGTTGTGTGGAGTGGACGTCAGGAGGTCCTCCAGATGTTTGCGGAGGCTGCTGTTTTCGGAAAAAACCACTAATTTCATGTCCCGGCATTCCTTTCGATCGCGACGGGAATAGGCTCCCGCCACCGTCGACCCAAATCGACCTAATTCGACTTAATTCGACCTAATTCATTTAAGGGGATAAATCTAACAAGGAACGGGCGAAACCAACAACTGAAGGGGAATGACTACCCCAAAACGGTGCGAATGGACGCATTGGTGATGTCTTCCAGCTCGGAAATGACCTCAGGACGGGCATTCAGGGGCAAAAGCCAGTAAACCGTATCGCCCAGGGTACGCAGGAGGGCCCCCCGGCCGACCGCCTCCCGATAGACCCTGAACCCGGCCCTGAGCCCGCTCCCGGTTCCCGGGCCATGCAATTCCGCCGCCGCCACCGCCCCCAGGCAACGCACGTTTTTCAACCGGCCGGTGCTCTCGGCCACCCGGCGCATGCCATCCGCCAGAAGGATTTGGTTGCGCCTGACCTGGCCCAGGATATCCTCGTCCCGGTAAACCTCCATGGCCTCAAGCGCCACCGCGGCGGCCAAGGCATTTCCCGCATAGGTGTTGGAATGGAGGAAGTCCCTCCCGTGGCCGTATTCCGCGTAAAACAATCCGTAGATTTCGTCCGACACCAGCACCGCGGACATGGGAAGCCATCCCGCCGTGAGCCCTTTGGAAAGGCAGACCAGATCCGGAACGATGCCGGCGTGTTCGCAGGCGAGCATGGTCCCGGTGCGCCCGAAGCCGGTCAGGATTTCGTCGGCGATGAGGTAGACTCCGCGTTCTCGCGTCCAGGCGCGCAGGCGGCGGAGAAAATCCGCGCTGTAGAAGCGCATGCCTCCCGCACCCTGCAGGATGGGCTCCACCACCACGGCGCAAAGGCCGGGTAGATTCTCCTCAAGCTGCCTTTCAATGGCAGGCCAGACTTCGGAGCAATCCTTCCAGAGGGGATGGGCTTCCGAGTCCACGTAGGGCAGGCCACGCAAAAAGGAGACGGGAGGCAGGATCTCCCGGTAGGCCTCGCGATAGATCCCCAGATCCCCCAGGGCCAGGGTCAAGGCGGTCTCGCCATGGTATCCGTTTTCCAGAGCCAAGAACCGGCTCTCGCCCGTGCCTTTGATCTTTTTGGCGTGCAGGGCGAGCTTGGCCGCCACTTCCACGGCCATGGATCCGTCCCCGGCGTAGAATACGTGGCTCAGGCCGGGTGCCAGAGAGGCCAGGTGCTCGGAAAGCCGCACAATGACATCGTTGGTGGTATTGGCCAGGATGACGTGCTCGAAGCGCTCCATCTGGCGGGTCATGGCGGCGCGCAGACGCGGGTGGCCGTGGCCCAGGGATTTGCACCACCAGCTGGAGACGGCGTCGATGAGCTTGCGGCCGTCCTTGAGATGCAGGTGGCATCCTTCCGCTCCCACCACTTCAAGAGGCGGGAAGGTCTCGTAGTCCTGCATTTGGGAACAGGGGTGCCAGACGTGCCGGTGATCCCGGGAAACCAGATCGGACATGTTCAATCCGGGACGGGATGGATGAAAGCGCCCTGTTGGGCGGAGGGGTCTATGACGTTGGTGGAATTCTTGGCCTTCTCCAGGACCCATTCCGGAGATCCATCGCCCCTTTCACTGCCTTCAATTTTCATGCGCATGGAACGAAGTTGCGGACCCGTACGCAGCAGAACCGTGTAGAGGCCGGGGGGCAGATTGCGGGGGCGCAAGGTCCAATCCCCCGCTTCCAGTGTATAGGAAGTTCGCGCCAAAGTGCGTCCCGCGCCGTTGCGGATTTCCGCCGTAACGTCCTGGTTACTGACCATTCTGAGGGAGAAGCCTTCCTTCGCGGAAAAAACAAGGCGCTTCAGGGGAGTGGGCCGCTTCAGGGAACCGGGGCGCTTGAACCGTTGCCGGGCAGCATCGCCAGGTTTGGCGGAAGCGGGCGATGCGGCGGGGGCGGCTTCGGCAGGGATTACGGAAACGATTTTAGGGGAGTCCGCCCAAACGGCGGCGCCGAGGATGGAGACAAGCAACAAGACGGAAAGCGGAATCCCGGTCGGCGTCATCATTTACTATCCCTTCCCCAGTCCGGTAAAGCTAACCATATGTGCCTCCCGCTAGATAGCGTCAAAGCATATTAACCCTTTAAATTCTCGAAATCCAGCCTCCGGCGGCCCCGAATTCAGCCAACTCCACGGCAACCAGGGAAGCGGAGGCTTTCAGCATGGCTTCCGCGAATTCGGCTTCCGGATCGGATTCCGCCAGAATGGCTCCGCCGCAGCCCACGCTATACCGGCCGTCCTTATGCACCAAGGTGCGGATCACCATCCCCAGATCCATGGCCCCGTCCCATCCCAGATACCCCATGGCTCCGGAAAAGACTCCGCGCGGTCGTCGTTCCTGCGCCTCCAGCAATTCCATGGTACGGATCTTGGGCGCCCCGGTCATGGAGCCGCCGGGAAAACAGGCGCGCACGGCGTCGATGGCGCCTCTCCCCCGCTCCAAGCGTCCTTCCACGGTGGATACCAATTGCAGAACGGTGGGATGCTCCTCCACCTTCATCAACTCGGGCACGCGCACGCTGCCGAGCGCGCACACCTTCCCGAAATCATTGCGGACCAGATCCACGATCATGAGGTTCTCGGACCGGTCCTTGGCGTTGCCGGCGAGATCGGCCTTGAGGGCGGCATCTTCCCCGGCCGTCGCGCCGCGGGGACGGGTGCCTTTGATGGGCCTGGAAGCGAGATTGCCCCAGGCATCGAGCTTGAGGAACCGTTCCGGGGACGCGGATAAAATGGCACCCTGGGGAAAACGGAAATAAGCGGCATAGGGTGCGGGATTGGTACGGCGTAGCATGCGATAGGTCAGAAAAGGATCCACGCCGGATTCAACCCTCAATTCATTGGTGAGACAGGCCTCGTAGGTCTCCCCGCGCAGAATGGCTTCCTGCAGGGATCGGATGCGCTCCAGATACTCGGGTTTGGGGGCGGAAAGCCGCCAAGGGAGCCGAAGAGGGGCATGGGAACCGGATCCCCCGGGTTGCCAGCGAAGGCGCGGTCCCGGAGCCGGTTGGATGTCCCAACTTACCTCCAGGGAATCCAGCCACGCGGTCGCTTCCGCAGAAGGGCCGGCCTCCGGGCCCAGGGGCAGAAAAGCATGCACCTTGCGCGCGTCCGCGTCGAAGGCGAGGATGCGATCGGGTACCAGGAACACCGCGTCTGGCAGTTCGGCCGACGGCGTTTCCGGGGCGTCGCGCCCACCCGTGAAGCGCTTGAGTTCATATCCGAACCAGCCCACCAGACCGCCATGGAACGAACCGGAGAAGCCCAATGATTCGGGTAACCTGCAAGGGGCGCCACGCCGGAGATACCCTTCCAGGTATGCGAAGGGATCGCCCTGCAAGGATTCCTCGACCCGGAATCCTCCCTCCCCCGCTTCCGCCGAAACGCGGATGGCGTCGCCCCGGACCTCAATCATGCGGCCGCCGGTTCCCATATAGGTCACACGGGGCTCCCCGGGCACGGGTTCGGCCAGGGAGTCCAACCAGAAGGCCGCGGCCTGATCCTTGAAAAAGCGCGCGAAGACGGCTTCGGGATCGCGCCAAGGTAATTCCCGGGACTTCAAAAGCGTGGATGCGCCGGTGACCAGGGGCTCCTCAGGGACGTCTCTGACCCGCTCCGGGGGCGAACCGATCCGGCCGGGAACGGCGGAATCCCCATCAGGGCGGCGGCCGCGCAACCATGCGGCGGACAGGTCCCGGAAGTTCACCAGCAGGGCCTTTCCGTGCTCGGTGCCGATGGACTCGGGATGGAATTGGACGCCGTAGACAGGCCGGTCCACCAGGCGGATGGCCATGATTTGGCCGTCATCTTCGGCGGTGGCGGTGACGGCGAGCCCGGGAACGGTTGCTGTTACGGCCGGATCGAGGATGAGGGAATGGTAGCGCACCGCCGCGAACCCCTGGGGCATTCCGGCGAAGAGATCCTTCCCATCGTGTAGGATGCGCGAGGGTTTTCCATGCCTGACTGCGGTCGCGGAAATAACCGGGATGCCGGACCCCAGGCCCAATCCCTGCAGCCCCAGGCAAACGCCCAGAATGGGCTTATCGATTTCCCTGATCACCTCCGCGCAAATCCCGAAATCGCGGACATTGCCGGGATGCCCGGGCCCGGGCGATATGACGATATTGTCGAAGCGCGCGGCCCGCACCTGCGCCAGAGTCCATTCGTCGTTGCGGATGAAGATCGGCTTTTCGCCGTTCACCTCCCACAGGTATTGGAACAGATTGTGACTGAAGGAATCGTAGTTGTCGATGAGAAGCGTTTTCATGTACCGGTATCAATAGGTCTAACTAAGTTTTTAAGGCGCGGCAACGGTTTCCAACCACCGGTTCCCAACCGCCGGTCCATGACCGGCGGTCTCAGGTCGGGGCTTTTACCTATAATTTAGCCATGACCGCCCGTTCAAACCTCCCCTTCGCCGCGATCCTGTTGCTCCTGATCCTTTTCCGAACCTCTCCGGCCGTAGTACCCCAACCGGACGCACAAATCCCGGCTCCCGCCATTCTGTCCTCGGGAATCCTGGCCCTCGGCTATCAGGACGTCGCCTGGATCTCGGCGGCCGTGCTTACGGCCATCCCCGCCCAAATCCGGTACAATGACATGCCTCCGGCGGATACCGGATCCCTGGATCGCCAAAACGATCTGTGGCTCATGGATCGCTGGGCGGCGGGCCTCCATTCCCCTAAGGCCGCACTCGCCAGCAACCTCACCATTTACGTCCTGGTCGGACTACCCATGGCCGTCACGGCCTGGGACTCGTACCAGGGACGCCAGACCTGGTCCGCGGCCATTTCCGAGGCGGTGGTGTATGCGGAAGCCATGGCCATCGCCTCGTCCCTGACCCTGTTGGTGCGGTCTACCCAAGTCCATCCTCGGCCCCTGGTCTACGGCAGGAACGTACCCGCCGATGAGCGCTTGTCCGGTGAGGCGTCGGGGAGCTTCTATTCCGGCCATGCCAACGGGGCGTTCCTTTCGGCCGTATTCTTCGCCTATACCCATTCCCTGCGGAATCCAGATTCGGAAAACAAGGGGTGGATCTGGGCCGGAAGCTTGGGAGCGGCCTCCATGGTGGCGGGACTTCGCGTCGCAGCCGGAAAGCATTTCCTATCGGACGTGCTTGTAGGGGCCGCGACCGGATCCTTTTTCGGCTGGGCTTTTCCGCGCATGCACCTGAGGCCGGGTGCGGGCGTGCCCCGGGCGGAAATCTTAATCGACGGGGATGGAGTCCAACCCGTTTTGACCTGGACCTTCTGAACGCCTCGTAGCGTTACCGTTACCTTTGTGGCACCGTTACCTTTGTGAAATCCTAACCGTTGTAGTATCGTTACCTTTGTGGTATCGTAACCGTTGTAGTACGGTTACCTTTATTTCAGACCTGCTTGTTCGGGAAAACGGGCCCGCGGGGCGCGAATCCACCCGACGCGATGAGCTTTCCGGCGGCGATTGCCTCCAATGGCTTTGAGAAAAAGAAGCCTTGGCCGTAAGCGCAGGCCAACTCGTGCAACAGAGCCCATTGGCTTTCGGTTTCGATGCCTTCGGCCACCACGTCCATTCCCAGGTTCTTCGCCAGGGAATTGATGACCTTCACGATTTCAATGTCCTTGTCGCCCGCTTCCATCTTGGAGACGAAGGAGCGATCGATCTTCAGATTGTGGAACGGGAACCGATGCAGGTAGCTCAGGGATGAATAACCGGTGCCGAAATCGTCCAGGCTCAGATGGATGCCCAAGTCCCGGAGGCTTGTCAGGATGGTTGCGGCCCTTTCCGGATTCTCCATGATGGCACTTTCAGTCACCTCCAGCTTCAAGGAAGCGGCATCCAGACCCGTCTCCTTGAGGATGGCCTGGATCTGGCGCACCAGGTCCTGGTCCTGCAACTGCTTTCCGGAAAGATTGACGCTCATGGTCAGCGCCGTTCCGTTCTCGAACACGCGCTGCCATTCGACCAGTTGCTTGCAGGATTGCCAAATCACCCACCGGCCAATGGGAATAATCATGCCGGTGTCTTCGGCCAGGGGGATGAAGTCCGCAGGCGATACCATCCCGAGCTTGGGATGGATCCAGCGTATCAGAGCCTCGAAGCCCATCAAGGAGCTGTCCTTTAGGGATACGATGGGCTGGTAGTGAAGCCGGAACTCCATCCTTTCCAGGGCCTTACGGAGGTCGGTCTCCAAGGTCATCATCTGGACGGCCTTGGTATGCATGGAAATATCGAATAATTCGTACCGGCCTTTGCCAGCGGCTTTGGCGCGATGCATGGCGGTCTCGGCGTCGCGCAGCAGGTCCGCCTGTCCCAGAGTGAGGGCTGTGCCCACGGCGATGCCGATACTGGCGGCGGCGTAGATTTCCTGCCCATCCAAATCGAATCCCATGGAGAGGGCATCCTGAAGCCTGTCCGCCAGGATGGTGGCGTGGTTGAAGTCGCGCAACTCCTCAACCAGCATCCCGAACTCGTCGCCACCCAGCCGGGCAAGGGTGGTACCCGGAGGTACGAAGGCCTCGAGGCGACGGGCGAACGCGACAAGCATGCGATCGCCCTGTTGGTGGCCCATGCTTTCATTGATCATCTTGAAGCGATCCAGATCGAGCACCATCACGGCGAACATGGTACCGGGCTTGCGACGCGAGCGCTCCAGGGTCCGGCCCAGGCGCTCCATCAGCAGAGTGCGGTTGGGAAGGCCCGTGAGCGAGTCGTGAAGGGCTCCGTGAATGAGCTGGTCTTCCATCCGTTTCCTCAGGGTCACGTCCATCACCGTGCCTTCGCAAAAATCAAGGCTACCGTCGGCCTTCAGAACCGCGCGTGCGTTCTCGGATATCCAGATGATGGCTCCGTCCTTGCGGCGCACTTGCGATTCGAATTCCGTGACTCTGCCGCGTTCGCGGAGGATACGCACAAACTCGGCGCGGCGTTCGGGATCGACGTAGAGCACCGAGCCGATATCGAGCACGGCGGACATCATTTCCCGGGGCTCGGGATAACCCAATATGTGCGCAAGCGCGGGATTGACCCCCAGGAACCGCCCGCCCGGCGTGGTCTGGAAGATTCCTTCCACTGCGTTCTCGAAGATGTTCAGATACTTGGCTTTGGCTTCGCTCAAGGCTTGGTCGACCTTTTTCCGCTCCAACGCATTGATGAAGATTTCACCTGCCATCCGCAGAACCTGGATGTTGTCCTCGGACCAGTTCTTCTCCCGATTCACGGAATCGAACCCAAGGTAACCGCGCAGGGATCCGCGGTGGACCATGGGAACCACGGCCAAAGACTTGATCCCCTCCCTTTCGAACTCCTCCCTTTCAGCGGATGCGCGGGAAGGGAGCCCTGAAACCTTGGGGACATGGATGGTCTGCAAACCCCGGATCTGTTCCATGAACCAGGGATAGCGGGAAGTATTGATCCCCTGCAGGTTTCCAATTTTCGGCTCCACTCCGTTCGAGCACCATTCATGGGTGTTGTCCACCGTCCCCTTGTCGGGCGAGAACAGGAAAATAGAGCAGTGATCCACATCCGAAAATTCACCCAGCGCATGCAGGGCATAATTGATGCCCATGTCGATGCGGTCAGAGGGAAGGTGGATGAAGTGGGTGGAGATGGAGGTAATCAGGTTTTCAAAGCGAATGCGGTATTTCAATTCATCGCGAGCCTGGCGATGCTTCTCTTCGCTTATTTTCAACGCCTCCTCGGAATACTTGCGCGCGGATAGGTCCCTGGCCACGACCAGCTTGAGGCCGCAGCCATTTGGGGAAAAGGCTCCCTGGGAAAGTTCGACCGGCACCTTGGTGCCGTCCTTGCGGACTCCGATCGCTTCCCTTACCTGGGAATCAAGGACGTTACCGCCTTCAGGAAACGGCCATGCGCTTTCCATGATCGATGAGGCCTCGCGCCCCAAGGCTTCGGAAACTTCGAATCCGAACAACGCTTCCGCCCCCTGGTTCCAGAAACGGATCAGACCGTCCGCATCGCAGACGATCATCGCTTCCTGGGAGGATTGAAAAATGCCGAGCAGGCCGGTGCCGTTCTCGAAGTTCCATGGGATTTCGCACGGTCCCTGATCGCTTTGGCCCGGATGCCAATCGCCGCTGCGGGCGGTTCCTCTGCGTTCCCGGGCAACGCCGTTTCGGCCGAGGCTTTCGGAGGCATCGGGGCTGCCGTTGCTCGCGTTTTTTTTCTTCAATGGGATCCCTGCCGGGTCCTTTAGACCCTTGGCCGGCCCGCGGATAATTCGCGCAGAACCGGTGATACCACTTGAACTATACGAGGAGGTTTGCGGCTCCAGCAAGCATGTAATCGCCGAAAAACCTCACAATATGGGATTACCTCCAGAAAGCAAGAATCCTTAAAAAGCGAAAGCCCGGAAGAGTGCGACTCTTCCGGGCTTGGGTGGGGAGCGCTACGGATGCGACGTAGCCAGGGGATACGGAAGGCTTAGAAGGCCTAGCTTTGCAAGAGCGAGAGCACGCCTTGCGGGACTTGGTTGGCCTGGGCCAGCATCGAGGTCGCGCTTTGGGTGAGGATTTGCGCCCGGGTGAACTCGGTGGTTTCCTTGGCGAAATCCACGTCGCGGATGCGGCTTTCGGCGTCCTGAGTGTTATAGATCTGGTTGCCAAGATTGGAAATGGCGAATTCAAGTCGGTTCACGTAGGCGCCCAAATCCGAGCGCACCGTATTGACCGAACGGACCGCGCCATCGATTGCCGACAGGGCGGCGAGGGCTCCGCTCGAGGTGCTAACCGAAGTTGTCGTCGGACTCAATCCCAAAGACCCCAATGTCATCGCTCCCACCATGATGCTGAGGCGATCTACCGATGCACTCGATCCGGAACCGATATGCAGTACGGAGGCGGAGCCGCCGGAGACGCCGAAGGATCCCGTCGCGCCATCCAGCAGGGTCATTCCATTGTAGGATGCCGAGTTGGATATACGCGTGATTTCGTTCATCAACTGCCCGAATTCCTTGTCGATATAAGCACGCTCGGTGGTTGTCATTGTGTCTGTGGAGCTCTGAATGGCGAGTTCACGCAGACGCTGGAGGATATTGTTGACCTCGCCGGTGGCGCCTTCGGCAATCTGCAGCAAGGCGATGCCGTCTTCGGCATTCGACTTGGCGCGCCCCATGCCGCGGATTTTGCTCCGCAAGGACTCGGACACCGACAGGCCGGCCGCATCATCGGATGCGCGGTTGATACGCAATCCGGTGGACAATTTTTCCAGGGATTTCTTTAGAGCGGCTTGCTGGGTTCCCAGGGCGCCCTGACCGATCATCGATGATATGTTGTGATTAATACGCATTGGCTGAAGCCTCCCGTTTCTCTCTTTCCTATCATCGGGGTTTCCGAGAAAAGACTTTAAGAGACACTTGAGCTTCGGCTTTGGCCGCTGCTGTAATTTTGGCCGGTTGAGGCCGCAGGGTGTGATGAAAAACACACGCCGCGTCGGTCCGGGGCTACCAATATTATCGGCTTTGGAAGCCTTTCCTTAAGGGCTTTGCGGAAATTTTTTCTGGTTGGGGCGGCAGGTTTTTCCCACTTGAACCTTTGATGCGAAAATGCGGCCATTCTCTTCCGGCAAGAAATGCAGGCCGATGGAACGGAACCGGGACGGGTCGTTCCGGGGAAAATAGTGAAAATAATTTCTCGAGGTCAAAAATATTTTTTCGGGGAAAGGGAAAAACCGAAAGGCGACGCCTCCCGGTTTTAGGACTTTCAGACTGTAAAGGCGGACCCGCGCAAAGGCAAAGCCTAAGCGGCTTTTAGCCAAGCGTACTTGGCTCTTAGCCGAGCAGAGACAACACGCCTTGAGGCACCTGGTTGGCCTGGGCCAACATCGAAGTGGCACTCTGCGTGAGGATTTGCGCACGGGTGAATTCCGTCGTTTCCTTCGCGAAGTCCACGTCGCGGATGCGGCTTTCGGCATCCTGCGTATTGTAGATCTGGTTGGACAGGTTAGAAATAGCGAATTCAAGCCGGTTCACGTAGGCACCCATGTCCGAACGCATGGTGTTGACCGACTTGATGGCCGTATCGATCAGGGACAGTGCAGACAAGGCCGAAGAGGCCGTGCTCACCGCGCTCGTGGTCGCGCTCAGACCGATGGCGCCCAGGGACATCGAAGTCACCGTGATGCTGAGGCGATCGACCGAAGCATTGGAACCGGAACCGATATGCAGCACGGAGGCGGAACCGCCGGACACGCCGAAGGAGCCCGAGGCCCCATCCAACAGCGTCATGCCATTATAGGAGGCCGAGTTGGAAATACGGGTGATTTCGTTCATCAGCTGCCCGAATTCCTTGTTGGTATAGGAACGTTCGGTCGTGGTCATGGTATCCGTGGAGCTCTGGATGGCGAGTTCGCGCATCCGCTGCAGGATATTGTTGATTTCCCCGGTGGCGCCTTCCGCGATTTGCAGCAAGGCGATGCCGTCTTCGGCATTCGACTTGGCGCGGCCCATGCCGCGCACCTGGGCACGCATAGACTCGGACACCGACAGGCCGGCCGCATCGTCCGACGCGCGGTTGATGCGCAAACCGGTGGAGAGCTTCTCAAGGGACTTGCCGAGGGAAACCTGCTGAGTATTCAGCGAATTCTGGCCGATCATCGAGTTGATATTGTGATTGATTCTCATCTGAGACAAACCTCCGTGTTATTACTAGTGAAAACCTAGGCATCCATGCCCGGGTACCCCGATACATTCGGAGTCTTTCATATATATCGGAGTCTTAGATTGTCCACTTTAATTTTTAATGGAAGTTTTTTCCCACTTTTCCGGCAAGTTTTTCCCCGACGTATCCAATTCGAAATAGAAAAGGGTTTCCGTGCGAGTGCGCCCGGCAGAAAGTGCAGCGGAAGTTGAAGTGGTTTCTCCGGAAAACCGAAACCACTTCCTTCGATTTCGCTTTCCATAACGGAAAATCCGGGGGGGTTCCCCCCCCGGCATCGGGACACTGATGGAGACGGGCGCATGGGCCGACCGTTGGATGTTCTTGCTGGAAGCACTCGGGCTTTTGACCAGGCCCGTTGGAAGGTCAATCCAACGGACCCGGCCATTACCCGACCGGCTTCTGCTCTTAGCCGAGCGTACTTGGCTCTTAGCCGAGCGTACTTGGCTCTTAGCCGAGCGTACTTGGCTCTTAGCCGAGCAGGGACAGCACGCCTTGAGGCACCTGGTTGGCCTGGGCCAACATCGAAGTGGCACTCTGCGTGAGGATTTGCGCACGGGTGAATTCCGTCGTTTCCTTCGCGAAGTCCACGTCGCGGATGCGGCTTTCGGCGTCCTGCGTATTGTAGATCTGGTTGGACAGGTTAGAAATGGCGAATTCAAGCCGGTTCACGTAGGCACCCATGTCCGAACGCATGGTGTTGACCGACTTGATGGCCGTATCAATCAGGGACAGGGCCGACAAGGCCGAAGAGGATGTGCTCACCGCGCTTGTGGTCGCGTTCAGACCGATAGCGCCCAGGGACATCGAAGTCACCGTGATGCTGAGGCGATCGACCGAAGCATTGG